>NZ_JAYKBM010000005.1:0-144962 GCF_035282565.1 Parvimonas sp. D9
TTGCGGGAGTGGCTCAGTGGTAGAGCATCGCCTTGCCAAGGCGAGGGTCGCGAGTTCGAATCTCGTCTTCCGCTCCATTTCGATTTGGCGACATAGCCAAGTGGTAAGGCAGAGGTCTGCAACACCTTCATCTCCAGTTCAAATCTGGATGTCGCCTCCAAGGTCTCTTAGGAGACCTTTTTTGTTATTTAATTTTTTATTGTAAAACAATAAGATTTTTACATACTTGTCTAAAGTAAAAGTGTGGAGTTCTTATTGTGAAAGGAGTAATTATGAAATTAAAAACGCTCTTAGAAGATTTAGAAATTTTGGAAATAAAAGGGAATTTAGATATTGAAAAAGAAATTCAAAAGATAGAATATAATTCAAAAAATGTTTCAGAAAATGACATTTTTGTTGCAATAAAAGGATATAAGACTGATGGACATATTTATATAGAGTCTGCTAAAAAGCAAGGTTGTTATGCTTGTATAGTTGAAGATTTTGTTGATGTAGATGTGGCTCAAATTAAAGTCAAAAATTCAAGAGCGGCACTTTCAAAAGTTTCTCATAATTATTATGGAAAACCAAGTGAAGATTTGGACATTATAGGAATTACTGCTACAAACGGCAAAACTACAACGAGTTTTATGTTAAAGAAGATTTATGAAGAAGCAGGGTTAAAAGTTGGAATTATAGGAACTGTTTATGTTAAAATTGATGATTTTATGATTCCGTCTTATTTAACAACTCCTGAAAGTTTGGATTTACAAAAATATTTAAGTATTTTTAGAGAAAGAAAAGCTGATAAAGTTATTATGGAAGTTTCTTCTGCTGCTTTGGAATTAGATAGAGCTAAAGATGTTGATTATAATATTGTTAGTTTTGGTAATTTAAGTAAAGAGCATATGGAGCAACATGGTAGTTATGAAGCATACAAGAGGGAAAAATCCAAGCTGATAACGGAAGCAAAAGAACATCAAATTGCCGTTTTAAATTTTGATAATCCGGAAATTAAAGAACTTGCCTCAAAAACTAAAGCTAAAGTTTTTTCTTTTTCATTGGATGATTCTTTAGAAAATTTTTCTATGAAAAATTTAGATTTATCAACAGGTCGTGGTAAGTTTGATTTTATTATCAATAGAGATGTTGAAACTAAAAGTGGAATTTTGAAAAAAGGAGAATTCCACGTTGAGTTAAATACGGCAGGATTTAGTTCAGTAATGAATTCAATGGTAGCCATATCTATTTCTCTTTTAGATGGAATAGATATAGTAACAATTCAGAGAGCTTTAAGGATTTTTAGAGGTGTAGAAAGAAGATTTGAAATTATCTTTGAGAAAGATTTTAAAATAATTGATGACCATTTTGCCAATGAGGTTAATATTGATGTTACTCTTGAAACACTTTGTAAAATGAAATATAATGATATAAAATTTTTATATGCAATTAGAGGGAATCGTGGAGTGGAACTAAATGAAGAAAATGCATTGAAAATCATTGAATGGAATAATAAATTAAAATTAAGTGAAATATATGCAACTTTGAGTAGGGATACTGTTACTTGGAAAGATGAAGTTTCTGATGAGGAAAGAGATATATTTTTAAAAATAATGAAAGAAAATAATATAAAAGTTCATTTGTTTGATACATTAAAAGAAGCGGTTGAAACTGTTATTGATATTGCACAAAAAGATGATGTGGTTATGTTTGCCGGTTGTCAAGGAATGGATAAGGCAGGAAGAATTGGACTTAATTATATTTTGGAAAAAAATAACTCTTATGATAGAGAAGAAATTTTATTTCCATTAAAAGACAGGATAGTTTAGCAGTTTGTAAAAAGATATGTAGTATGTTACAATAAATTTTACAATAGTATGATATATAATCGGTGATCGATTTAATAAGGAGAAATTATGTGCGGATTTGTAGGATTTTACAGTAAGGATATAAAAGATGAAAATGTAATAAAAGAGATGAACAGTCAAATAATTCATCGTGGTCCGGATAGTGACGGATATTATTTTGATAACGGAATCAATTTTGGTTTTAGAAGACTTAGTATAATTGATTTACATGAAGGTTCTCAACCGATTCTAAATAAAAATAATGATGTGGCTATAATTTTTAATGGAGAAATTTATAATTATCAAGAAATTAAGGATGATTTGTTGGAAAAAGGATATAAATTTAAAACAAATACTGATACTGAAGTTATTTTACACGGATATGAAGAATATGGTGAAGAAGGTATTTTGTCTAAATTAAGAGGAATGTTTGCCTTTACTATCTGGGATAGTAAAAAAGAAAAACTTTTTGGAGCAAGAGATCATTTTGGTATAAAACCATATTATTACACAATGATAGACGGAGATTTTGTTTTTGGTTCAGAAATAAAATCATTTTTGAAATATCCAAAATTTAAAAAGGAAGTTAATGAAAAAGCACTTAAGCATTATTTAGTTTTTCAATACAATCCATTAGAAGAAACTTTTTTTAAAGGTGTAAAGAAACTTAGACCCGGACATTATTATATATTTGAAAATGGTAAACTTGAAATAAAGAGCTATTATAATTTAACTCTTGATTACAAGGAAATGACTTTTGATGAAGCTGTAAGCAAGATAGAAAAAGAAGTTGAAGAATCAGTTAAGTATCACAAGATTAGTGATGTTGAAGTTGGCTCTTTCTTGTCAGGTGGTGTTGACTCAAGTTATGTTGTTGCGACAGCAATGCCTAATAAGACTTTTTCTGTAGGATTTGATAATAAAGGCTTTGATGAAACAGTTTATGCAAAAGAACTTTCAGATAGACTTGGAATAGAAAATTTTTCTAAAATAATTACTCCCGATGAATTTTTTGACGGAATAAATAAAGTGCAATATTATTCAGATGAGCCACATGCAAATTTATCTTCTGTTGCGCTATATTTCTTATCAAAACTTGCATCTGAACAAGTTAAGGTAGTTTTATCCGGAGAAGGTGCTGACGAATTATTTGCAGGATATAATGAATATGAAGAAGCACTTCCACAAAGAATATATAAAAAATTGCCATTCTGTTTAAGAAATAAGCTATATAAAAGGTTTAAAGATAAAAAACATTTTAGTGGAAAGACAATTATTATGAAATACGGTCAAAAAGTTGAAGACAGATACATCGGTCAAGCAAAAATAATGTCTGATGAACAGGCTAATTTGATTTTAACAGAAAAGTATAAAAACTCTGAAATGGCAAAAGATTTAACTAAAAAATATTATGATGAAGTTAAGAATATGGATGATGTTTCCAAAAGATTGTATCTTGATATGAAAATGTGGATAGTTGATGATATTTTGCTTAAGGCAGATAAAATGACTATGGCAAATTCTATTGAACTTAGAGTTCCGCTTTTGGATAAAAAAATGTGGGAACTTGCCAGAACCATTCCTGTAAGGCATAAAGTTCATAATGAAATAACAAAGTATGCTTTTAGAAAAGCTGCAGAAAATAAATTGCCACAAGATTGGGCAAAGAGAAGGAAAGCCGGATTTTTAGTTCCTTTTGTTAATTGGATTAAAGAAGAAAAATATTATAATATTGTTAAAGAAACTTTTAATAAAGATTTTGTAGGTGAATTTTTCGATGTTCAAAAAATAAATGCACTTTTGGATGATCACTTTAACAATAAAGAAAATAATGGACGTAAAGTTTATACTATCTACACATTTTTAAAATGGTATGAACAGTATTTTATTTAAGAGGTAATAAAATGAATAAAGCTGTCGTTTTAGGTTGTAACTATTATATAGGTCTTAGTGTAATAAGATGTTTAGGTGTTGAAGGGGTTCATGTTGTAGCTTGTGATTATGATTTTGAAAATTCGTATGGGGCGAGGTCAAAATATATATCTGAATTTTTAAAAGTTTATAATTTAAATAAAGATGATAGGAAAACTTTTATAGAGTTATTAGAATATGGAAAAAACCAAACAGAAAAACCCGTTTTACTTCCAACTCATGACAAATATGTTGAATTTATAGACAAATATTATGATGAATTGGAAAAATATTATTTGATTAGTCAATTCAAAGAGCTTAACTCAAAACTATTGGATAAATGGACTTTATATGATATTGCTAAAGAAAACGGAGTTAAAATTCCGGCTACAATAAGTGCAAATGACGAGAATTTACTTAAAAGAATTCAAGATGAAGTTGGATTTCCTTGCATTATTAAACCCGTTGATACAGTAAAATTTACTAAGATTTTTAGAAATAAAGTTTTTATTTGTAATAATATAGAAGAGATGGAAAACGGAATCAAAAAGGCAAAAGATAATGATATAGAAATTTTTGTTCAAGAAATTGTTCCGGGTTTTGACGACTGTATGCTAACTTATGATTACTATATTGATAGAAATGGGAGAACTACTCATTATATGACTGCTCAAAAGCAAAGACAATGGCCTATAAATTTTGGTGCATCTGTTTTTACAATTCAAAAATACAATCAAAAATTGGTTGATATATCAAAGCCGTTTTTAGAAAAAATTGGCTATAGAGGTTTTGGAGAAATAGAATTTAAAAAACATGAGAAAACTGGAGAAATTTATTTAATAGAAATAAATGCAAGGACTACTAACTTTAACAATTTGATTTACAAACTTGGAATAAATATGCCTTATATTGCATATCTTGATTTAACAGGTAATTTGAAAGAAAGTGATTGTAAGTACATCGATTATGATACAAACTATGCTTTCATTTACGGGTTTGAGGATATGATTGCTATTTGGCGTTATAAGAAAACTAAACAGGTTGGAATACTAAAATCTCTAAAGATTTCATTTTCAAGAAAGTGGGCTCCTGCGATTTTTGCGGTTGATGATTTAAAACCTTGGTTTTTCTTTAATAAAATTCTATTGGGAAAAGTTTTTAGAAAAATATTTAGGAGGAAATAGTGTACAAATTAGGAGTTATCGGAGGTATGGGACCTTTAGCAACTGTTAAGTTCTACGATAAAATTGTTTTAAATACTGAGGCACATAATGATAATGAACATATTGATTTAATAGTTTTAAATCATTCAACAATGCCTGATAGAACAAAATGTATTATAGAAAATAAAGATACAGAGTTTTTAAATGAAATTAAGAAAGATTTGGAAATTCTTGAGAGAATAGGTATTGATGTAGTTGCTATTCCTTGTAATACAAGTCATTATTTTTATGATGAATTTAAAAACTTTACAAATTTAAAAATTATAAATATGATTGAAGAAACAATTTTAGAAATAAAAAGAAGAGGAATAAAAAAAGTTGCAGTCTTTGGAACACTTGGAACACTAAATTCAAAAGTTTATAATAAATATGCAAAAGAAAATGGAATAGAAGTAAAAGAATTATCCCTAGAAGATAAAAAAACTGTTATGGATATTATTTACAAGATTAAGGAAACAAATAATTTAGAAAGCAAAGATTTTGTTGAAATTTTAAATAGATATTGTAATGATAAAACTATCGGAATAATAGCCTGCACAGAGCTTAGTCTTTTGGATATTCCTGAAAATCTAAATACAATTGACGCTTTGGATGTTCTTGTAAATAAGAGTATTGAATACAGTGGAGCAAAGATAAAAAATAAATATAAAAATTAAAAATATTTTAATTTCATTCATAAGTACAGACATTTTTTGCCTGTATTTTTTATTGTGAAATAACAATAATTTAGTTTTAAATTAATATAAATAATTACGAAAATTGAGCTAAATTCTTATTATCAAAATGATAAAAAATTTTTTTAAAAAACTTTATTTTTTTATTATTTGGGTATATAATGGTTGTGAATGATAAAATAATAGGAGGATAAAGAAATGAAAGATTTTAAAAGTTTAAATGTTTATTTATCAGACATGGCGGTTATGAACACTAAATTGCATAATTTGCATTGGAATGTAGAAGGAAGAAATTTCTATCAAACACATATTTTTACAGAAGGATTATATGATAAATTCTTCGAATGGTATGATGAAGTTGCTGAAGCAATTAAAATGAGAGGTGGATTCCCATTTGCATCATTAAAAGAATATGTTGCTAATGCTACTGTTAAAGAATTAGAATCTAAAAAGGTAACAGTTGATGAAGTTAACGAAATAGTTATGAATGATTTAGCAGATCTTAAAGAAGAAGCTACTAAAATTAGAGAAGAAGCTGATAATGATGGAGATTTCATAATTGTTTCAATGTTAGAAGATCAAATTGGAGAACTAGAAAAGAATATTTGGTTCTTAAGAGCTTCAAAACCTTGCTGTAAATAAGAAATGATATTTTAGAGTGATTTAGGTTGAGGAATTAGTCCTCAACCTTTTTTTGTGAAATAACAAGGTTATCAATAACTCACCCGATGTAAAATATTGTGGAAGGATAAGGCTCTTATTTAAAATTTAATTTTTTACAGTTGACTTTTTTTACTAAATTTAATATAATTTATTCACTAGATATTTAGTGATGATAAGAAATAGTAAATTATTTATGTATATTTAGAGAGAAGTTGTTTGGTGAAAAACTTTTATGCAGATAATTGAACCTATCTTGGAGCTTGTATTAAAAATACAGGGTTGTGCCTTATAGCTTTTGAGTATAAATTAGAGTGGTACCACGGCTTTCGTCTCTTGGAGATGATTGCCGTTTTTTTATTAATCATAGAAGCCATTTTATAAAAATCATCACAAAAATTACTTTATAATTACGGAGGAAATTTATTATGAAAATGAAGAGATACTATATGCCAACACTTAGGGAAGATCCACAAGAGGCAGAAATTATAAGTCATAAATTGCTTTTAAGAGCCGGAATGATTAGAAAGAGTGCTGCAGGAATTTACTCCTATCTTCCTCTTGGTTACAGAGCAATTAGAAAAGTTGAAAATATTGTAAGGGAAGAAATGGATAGAATGGGTGGATATGAAATTTTAATGTCTGCACTTCAGCCAAAAGAAATATGGGAAGAATCAGGAAGATGGCAAACTTTTGGACCAGAAATGTTTAAAGTTAAAGATAGAAATGAAAGAGAATTTTGTCTAGGACCTACTGCTGAAGAATATTTTACAACTTTGATAAGTGGAGAAATTAAAAGCTATAAACAATTACCTTTAAATATTTATCAAATTCAAACAAAATATCGAGATGAAAAAAGACCACGTTTTGGTATAAACAGAGCCAGAGAATTTTCAATGAAAGATGCTTATACTTTTGATGTAAGCCCTGAAATGATGATGGAATCTTATAAAGAAATGTGGAAGGCATATGAAAAAGTTTTTAATAGATTAGGCCTTAATTATAAGATTGTTGCCGGAGATGCCGGAGCAATGGGAGGAAACAGTTCACATGAATTTATTGCTCTTTCTGATGTTGGAGAAGGAGTTATCTGTTACTGTGACGAAAGTGGATATGCTGCTACAGATGAAAAAGCAGAAGTTATTTACAAAGTTGACGAAAGTGGAGATGAAAAGGAACTTGAATTAGTTTATACTCCAAACTGTAAAACGATAGAAGATGTCGCAAACTTTTTAAAACAAGACGCTTCAAAATGTATTAAGGCGATAGATTTGATTGTTGCAGGAGAACCAATTATAGTATTTGTTCCGGGAGATAGAGAGCTTAATATGACAAAACTTTGTGCTTATCTTGGTATTCCAGAACATGAAATTGAAATGATGGACGAAGAAACTATTATAAAAATTGGATCATCAGCTGGATACACAGGACCAGTAAACTTGAAAGTAAGAAAGATTTTAGATAAGAGAGTTACTCTTATGAAAAATACTGTAGTTGGTGGAAATAAGGAAAATCATCACTATATAAATTGTAATTTTGGAAGAGATTTTGATGGAGAAATTGCAGAAGATTTACTTATGGTTCAAGAGGGAGATGTTTGTCCTGTAAGTGGACATCCTTTGAAATTTGCAAGAGGGATAGAAGTTGGAAATATCTTCCAACTTGGAACAAAATATTCTAAGGCTTTAAATGCAACTTTCTTGGACGAAAATGGTGTTAGTCAATATTTCTGGATGGGAAGTCATGGTATTGGTATTACAAGAAGTATTACTGCGATTATTGAACAAAATAATGACGAAAAAGGAATTATTTGGCCAATTCAAGTCGCACCATATCACGCAATAGTTACAGTTGTAAATATTAATGACGAAGATCAAATGAAACTTGGAGAAAAAATTCATGATGAATTGGAAACTCAAGGTGTTGAAGTTATGCTTGATGATAGAAAAGAAAGAATAGGCGTTAAATTTAATGACAGAGATTTAATTGGTATTCCTTTAAGAATTACTGTTGGTAAAAAAGCTAACGAAAATATAATCGAATTTTCAACAAGAAGAGAAATGGAGAATGTTGAAACGACTTCTGAAGATGCAATTAATAAAGTTGTAGAAGAGGTTAGAAAGATAAAATAATATTTAAATACCACGTATTTTTATGTGGTATTTTTTCCAATTAATTATATCTTATTTTTTCTATTTAATTGGGTATCATATAAATGATTTATATTAATTTGGCGATTAGGAGTTTTTTATGGATAGTGATTTCAATACAAAAATTCAAAAACAAAAAATAAGTCGTGAAAGACGAAAAGAATTAAAAAATAGATTAAAAAAAGAGTTGCGAGATAGGATGAGATTCGTCTATATAGCTTCTTTTTTGTCTTGGATTCAGTTCTTGATGAGAATTATTTCTTTTGGCTTTATAGCAAAGGGATTTTCTAATTTATATAATAAAATAGATTTTAATCTTTTTGCTTATGTTGTAATTGCAATCGGATTAAATATTTTCGGTTTTTGGATTTCTATTTTTGCTAAGAGATACCAAGGAGTAGCTTCTCAATTTGCGAGAGATAATTTAAAAGTTAAATTTTTTGATGCCTTTTCTAAAAGTGATGAAGAAGTCTTTAAAGGCTATTCAACAGCAGATGTACTTACAGTTGCATCTCAAGGAATTGACAGTTTAGATACTTTTTACAGTAATTATTTGACAACAACTTTAAGAACATATTTTAATTGTGCAACAATTTTATTGATTGTAGCTTTTATCTATCCTTTGGGTGGTTTGGTCTTTTTAGTTAGTATTCCTTTTATTCCTGTTTCAATAGTGTTAATACAAAAGCGTTCAGCAAAGATTATGCAACATTATTGGTCAACTTATATGGATGTAAGTAATTTATTTATGGATGATTTAAAGGGATTAAATACTCTTTATTCTTATAGTGCTGATGCTATTTATGAGAAAAAATTTAATGAATCTGCTGAAAACTTTAGACTTTCCACTATGGAACTTTTAAAATTTCAACTTCAATCCGTTGGATATATGGATGGAGTTATGTATCTTGGAATTGCAATTTCAGGATTTTTAGCGGTTCTTTCAGTTTCAAAAGGCAATATGTCAATTTTTAATTTTATATTCTTTGTTTTGATTGCAACTGAATTTTTTACTCCAATTAGAGAATTGGGATATTGCATGCATTTACTTATGATGAATACTAAAATGGCAGATAGAATTTTTACTTTTTTAGATAGTGTTAAGTTAGAAAAGAAAAAAGATATCTCAAATATAGAATTGAAAAGCATAGATAATATTGAATTTAAAAATTTATCTTTTTCGTATGATGATAGAAATGTTTTAAATAATATTAATTTAAGTATCACTAAAGGCAGTTTATTTGCAATAGCAGGAGAAAGTGGACTTGGAAAGAGCACATTTGCTAAAGTTTTGTTTAAAAATCTTGATGATTATTCCGGAGAAATATTAATTGATGGGAAATCCTTAAGAGATTTCTCGAAGTCAGATATAAATGCATTAGGTTTTTATGTATCTCCTGATTCTTATGTCTTTAATGAAAGCATTATGGATAATTTGAAAAAAGCTACAAAATTATCTGAACACGAGATATTAGAATGGATTGAAGAAAAAAATATTTTAAAATTTGTAAAGACTTTGCCTGACGGTTTTAATACAATTATTGGAGAAAACGGAAAATTGATTTCTCCGGGACAAAGGCAACAGATAATTTGTGTTAGAAGTTTACTTGCAAATAGAAAAATTTACATTTTTGATGAAATGACATCAAGTGTTGATACCGAAAATGAAATAGCAATTTTGGATTTAATCAAAATGATTTCAAAAAATTCCATTGTTATGTTTATTTCTCATAAGATGAAACAAGTTAATAAAGCAGATTTTGTTTTATTTATGGGAAAAGAAAAAAGTTGGGATTTTGGGAAACCGGAAGATTTATACAATTCAAACTTTGAATATAGATTATTATTAGATAAACAAAATGAAATGGAGGAAATTTTAAATGAAAGATAGTTTAAGATTAGTAGCTAGACTTATAAATTTTATGAAAAAATTACTTCCGGTAATTTTGTTAGCTGTATTTTTTGCAGTTTTTGGATTTTTAATTACTGTATATATTCCTGCAAAAATTATTTCATTAGGATTTGATGCGGTTAATGGAGAAAAGTTAAAAATAATATCTTTAATAATTTTAGTTGTTCTTGCAATTTCAAGAGGACTTTTCAGATATGGAGAACATTATTTTGGACATTACGTTGCGTTTAAAGTTTTAGCAGATTTTAGAAGAGAAATTTTTTCAAAACTTAGACGACTTGCTCCGTCAAAACTTGATTCTCAAGATAGTGGAACTCTGTTGAAACTAATAGGCGAAGATGTAGAAGCTTTAGAAGTTTTCTTTGCTCATACCTTAGCACCTATTACAACAGGGACTATTGTTTCAATAATTTTAATTATTTATTATTTACAATATAATTTACTTTTAGCTTTAATTGCAATTATAGTGTATTTTACACTTGCTGTTATTATACCTAATATATTTTCAAATAAATTAAAACCACATCTTGAAGTTCAACAAAAATATAGAAAATCATATACTTCATACTTTTTAGAAAGTTTAAGAGGTATGAAAGATTTACTTCAACTTGGAGTTGAAAAAGAAAGATTTAAAAACTTATCAAAAGAAAGTCGAATTGTAAATAAAAAAGAAAGAAATGTTGCAAAATTAAATTTCTTACAATTTTTATACAGTTTTTTAACAATAGGTTTCGGTGTTTTGGCTTTTGCTTTTGTAGATTTTATACTTGTAAATAAAAATGTAATTAGTGTAAAAGATGCAGTAATTACATTGGTAGTTTTTAGTTCATCATTTGCTCCATTTTTAGAACTCAGCAGACTTCCTCTAGGACTTGGTCGTGCATTACAAGCTGCAAAACAAACTTTTAGTTTATTAGATGAAAATGAGCCTATTGGAAATGATGGAAATAAAGAAATTGAGAAATTAAATGAAATAAAATTTGAAAATGTTGATTTCTCTTATCCTAATAGAGATAAGAATATTTTTGAAAATTTGAATTTACATTTTGAAGATAAAAAAATTGTCGGACTTGTTGGAGAAAGTGGATCCGGAAAAAGTACATTGATGAAAATGGTAATGAAATGGTATATGGCTAAATCCGGAAAAATATTTTTAAATGATGAGGATATTTTAGATATAGACAGTAGAAAACTACAAGAAAAAATTGCTTATATTCCACAATTTCCACAAATTTTTTCTCAAACAATCAGAGAAAATTTAGTTTTAGGAAACGATAAGATTACTGATGAAGAAATTTTAGAAATTGCTGAAAAATGTAGATTAAAGGATGTAATTTTATCAACTGAAAATGGACTTGATACTAAAATAAATTCTGAAAAAATTATTTTTTCAAGTGGAGAAATGCAAAGACTTGAACTTATGAGAGCATTATTAAAGAGGGCTGATGTTTATATTTTTGATGAGCCTACAAGCAATTTAGATACTTTAAATGAATCAATAATTTTGAATTTGATTAAAGAAAATTGTAAGGGAATGGTATTTTTGATCTCTCACAGAATGAGTACTGTATCATTTTCAGATGTTGTGTATAGAGTGGGAAATGGTAAATGCTTTAAAATATAGCCTTGAAGATTAAGATGAAATATGTTATCATTACCATATTAAAGATATGAGGGGTAATATATGAAAATTAAATTTGTAAAATATACTTGGATTATAATAGGACTGATATTTTTTGCAATAGGAACTATTGGAGCTTTTTTACCGATACTACCTTCATTTCCATTCTATATGATAACATTGTATTGTTTTGCAAGAAGTTCTAAAAGATTACATGATTGGTTTGTTGGAACTAAATTATATAAAAATAATATAGAAAAAATTGCAAATAGAAAAGGACTTCCACTAAGACAGAAAGTAAAGATTATAATATTTTTCACCTTGACAATGGGAATTGGATTTTATTTTATGAAAAATACAAAAATTGGACGAATTATATTAGGAATAGTTTGGGTTTTCCATGTTATATATTTTGTCTTTGGGATTAAGACAATAAAAAGTAATGAAAATGAAATAGAATATATAGAAGCTGATATGAATTAAGAAATTCATATCAGTTTTTTATTGCGAAACAACAAGGTTCCCGGGAACTCACCCGATGCGAAGCATCGTGGAAGGGTGGGGTTCTTATTTTTTAAAAAATTTTTTTAAAAAATTTTTTTAAAAAATTTAAAATTTTTTTGTTCTACTTATTGATATAAAAATAATTACAATGGATTTCAGAAGAAAAAATGGGTAAATATACTATATATAGTAGCTACACGGTTTGTTGACAATATATATTGTTGATGATATAATCTTACTATCGAGCATTTACGAAGTATTTTTGGAGGTAGTATGATGATTAAAGTAATAAAAAGAAATGGTCAAGAAGTAGATTTTGATGCTAATAAAATTGCAATAGCGATAAATAAAGCTATGCATAGCAGTACAGGAGTATATGAAGAAGGATTGGCAGAAAAGATTGCATCAGAGATAGAAACTTTTGCAACAACAATCGGAAAGAAGATGAGTATATATGATATAGAAGATCATGTTTACTACAGCTTAATTAAATATGGAAATCCTGCAACCGCCAGAGCTTATGAAAACTATAAGGCTGTGCAAACTTTTAAAAGACTTAAAAATACTACTGACGAAAGTATTTTAGGTCTTCTGGATAAGACGAATTTGGATGTTATAAATGAAAATTCAAATAAAAATGCTATTCTTGCATCAACTCAAAGAGATTTGATTGCCGGAGAAGTTTCAAAGGATATAGCAAGAAGAATGTTAATTCCTGTGGATATTGTTCAGGCTCATGACGAAGGAGCCATACATCTTCACGATATGGACTATTTAATTCAACCTATGTTCAATTGCTGTCTAGTTAATATTGGAGATATGCTTGATAATGGAACAGTAATTAATGGTAAAATGGTTGAAACTCCAAAATCTTTCCAAGTTGCTTGTACAGTTATGACTCAAATAATTGCACAAGTAGCATCAGGTCAATTTGGTGGTCAAAGCTTAAATGTTGCTCATCTAGGAAAGTATCTAAGAAAGAGCTATGAAAAACATTTAAAACTTGCAAAAGAAATTTTAACTGATGAAAAAGACATTGAAAATATTGCAAGAGCAATGACTAAGAAAGAATTGGAAGCAGGTATTCAAACTATTCAATACCAAATAAATACTTTGATGACTACAAATGGACAAAGTCCTTTCGTTACTCTTTTTATGTATGTTGAAGATGGTTTTGAATATGAAGATGAAGTTGCACAAATTGTTGAGGAAATAATAAAACAAAGATTAGAAGGAATTAAAAATGAAAAAGGTGTTTATATCACACCTGCTTTCCCTAAATTGATTTATGTTTTAGATGAAAACAATGTAAGAGAAGATAGTAAGTACTATTATTTAACAAAACTTGCTGCAAAATGTACTGCAAAGAGAATGTATCCTGATTATATCTCTGCTAAAAAACTTAGAGAACATTATGAAGGAAATGTATTCGGACCTATGGGTTGTAGATCATTCTTAGCGCCTTATAAAGATGAAAATGGAAACTATAAATTTGAAGGTAGATTTAATCAAGGTGTAGTAAGTTTGAATTTACCACAAATAGGAATTTTAAATGCGGGAAATGAAGAAGGTTTCTTTGAAATGTTGGATAAAAGACTTGAAATTGTAAAAAAAGCACTTTTATTCAGAAATTCACTTCTTCAAAATGTAAAGAGCGATAATTCTCCTATTCATTGGCAATATGGAGCAATTGCTAGACTTAAAAAAGGTGAAAGTATTAAAAAATACCTTGAAAACGGATATTCAACTCTTTCTGTAGGATATATCGGATTATATGAAGCTACTATGTGTGTAAAAGGCGTTAGTCATACAACTGAAGAAGGAAAAGAATTTGCTCTTAAAGTTATGAGAAAAATAAAAGAAGCGGCTGACAGTTGGAGTGAAGAAACAGGAATGACATTTTCATTATATGGAACTCCTGCTGAAAGTTTAACTCACAGATTCTGTTCTATAGATAGAAAGAAATATGGAGAAATAAAGGATATAACAGATAAGGGATATTATACAAATAGTTATCATGTTGATGTTAGGGAAAATATTTCAGTTTTTGATAAATTCAGATTTGAAGAAGATTTCCAAAAATTGTCAACAGGAGGTTGTATTTCTTATGCGGAAATTCCTAATATGAACCATAATGTTGAAGCTGTTGAACAAATGATTAGATTTATCTATGATAATATTCAATATGCTGAATTTAATACAAAATCAGATTATTGCCATGTTTGCGGATTTGATGGAGAAATAATCATAAACGAATATAATGAATGGGAATGTCCTCAATGCCATAATAAAGATAAGCAAAAAATGAATGTAACTAGAAGAACTTGTGGCTATCTTGGAGAAAACTTCTGGAATGAAGGAAGAACAAAAGAAATAAAGTCAAGGGTTCTTCATATATAGTGAGGGATTAAAATGAGATATGGTCAGATAAGATCTTATGATGTTGCAAATGGTGTTGGTATCAGAACTAGTATTTTCGTAACTGGCTGTACACATAATTGTAAAGATTGTTTTAATAAAAAATATATGGATTTCAATTTTGGAGAGCTTTGGACTAAAGAAACTACTAATTTAGTCATAGACTATTTGCGTGATAAAAATGTTTCTGGTCTTACTTTGCTTGGTGGAGAACCAATGCAAAACGCAAAAGAACTCCTTGAGATTGTAAGAGATATTAAGAAAAGTGTAAATAAAAATATTTGGATTTATTCAGGATATACTTTTGAAGAAATTCTTGAAGATGATGATAGATTCGAGCTTTTAAAAGAATGTGATGTTTTGGTTGATGGAAGATTTGATTATAGATTAAAAGACTTAACTTTGAAATTTCGAGGTTCTTCAAACCAAAGAATTATAGACATAAAAAAGACAATTGAAACCGGAAATATTGTACTGTTTATGGAGTAAATATGTTAGAGAAAAAAATATTAAATATTTCGAAAATTGAAAATACAGATAAATATGATAGAAAAAAAGTCGGATATCTTTCAGGAATGATAGGAACATTTTTAAATGTTACTTTGGGAGTGTCAAAATTTGTTATTGGAATTTTAGCAAATTCAGTTTCAATAACGGCTGATGCAGTAAATAATTTCTCAGATGCAATTTATTCCTTTGCAACAGTTTTAGGCTTCAAATTTTCTTCTGCACCTCCGGATAAGGATCATCCTTATGGACATGGAAGAGTTGAATATATAACTACCTTAATAATCTCAATGATGGTTATGATTGTAGGAGTTCAATTTGCAAAGACATCTATCGAAAGAATTATAAATCCTGAAAAAATTATAATGGGTAAAATAGGAATTGCTTTTTTAGTAATTTCTATTTTTGTAAAACTTTGGATGAGTTTATTCAATAGAAAACTTTCTAAAGCAATAGATTCAAGTATTTTGAAGGCTACTTCAATTGACTGTTTGAGTGATGTTTTTACAACTTCAGTTGTTTTAATTGCAATGATTTTTGCTAACTATACTACTTTTCCGGTTGATGGAGTTGTAGGTCTAATTGTTTCTGCATTTATTCTATTCTCAGGTTTCTCTTTGGCAAAGGAAACAATTAGCCAACTTATTGGAGAGGCACCAAGTGTAGAATTGATAAAGTCAGTTTTGACAGACATTGAAAAGCACAAAGAAATTTTGGGAATACACAATTACACTTTTCATAGATATGGACATCTTAAAACAATAGCAACTGTTGATGTTGAAGTTGATTCGGAAATGAGTTTAATCAAAGCTCATAATCTTATGAGTTTGATTGAAAAAGAAATTTATGAAAAATATGAAATTGTATTGGTAATCCATGTTGAGCCTGTTGGTGGAAACTTTACGGAAAGAGAAATTGAATTAAAAGAAATTACTGAAAATTGGAAAAATCAGTTTAGTTATATAAAATCAATGCATGACTTTGCAATTTACAAACAGGGAGATAAGTACTTTGTAGGATTGCAATTAGCATTAGACGGAAACAAATTAGATAAAAATTTTGACGAAAATAGTTTAAAATCAGAGCTTGAAGAACTGATAAAAAATTATGATGAAGAACTAAAAACTTCAATAACAATTTTATATGAATATTTTTAAAATAGCACCTCGGTGCTATTTTTTGTATAAGTTGACGTCTATGTAATTTTTTTATATAATCAAGGTAATAATCTGTTGTTTAGATATAGGTATATTTTAGAATTAATATTTAAGGAGAGAAATATGAAAATAATTTTATCACCTGCAAAGACAATTTCTAAAACTTGTGAGAGATTTTCTTCAGGACTTGATTTTTCTGATAAAACAAATGAAATTTTAAAGAATATTCCAGAAGTTTTGGTTTCAAAAGATTATTGCAAGGCTTTTTATATGTATGATGGAATGTGTTATAAAAATATAAAAAGAGAAGAGTTTGACAATTGCGATTTGGAGTATATAAAGGAGCATTTAATTATAATTTCTGCACTTTATGGAGTGCTTAAACCTTTTGATTTAATTAATCCATATAGACTTGATTTTCTTATGAAAACAAAAATGGGAAATTTATATAATTTTTGGAAAGATGATATTGCCAGTGATATTTTAAAAGATACAGACTTTATTGTTAATCTTGCAAGTGATGAATTTTCAAAAACAGTTAAAAAGTACATTTCAGAGAAGCAAATTTTGGATTTTGAATTTTTTGAAAAAGTTGATGGAAAGTTAAAAAAACATTCTACGATTTCAAAAAAAGCTAGGGGAATGATGCTTAACTTTATGACTAAAAATAAAATTAAATATATTGAAGATATAAAGAAATTTGATAAAGATGGATATGCGTTTATTGAAGAAATGTCTTTAGAAAATAAATTTGTATTTGTAAAAAATAGTTAGAAATATTATTATATGAGATCTCTCCGCTTCGTTTCGCGTCGCTCAACTTCGGTCGAGATGACATATTAGGGATTTGAAAAGAACGACAATACGATATTATTTTTTTGTTAAGCTTATCGAGTATAAATATGAAATATTTTTTTACTTTTAACGTCAAGCTATTAAATGAGGTTTTCTCTTTACACGTTATTTCGACCAAAGCGAAGTGTAGTGAATCTAGCCCTAACTTTGTTTGCTTGCAAATAAAAGTAGGTCTGCCAGAGCAATTGTATCATTAGATACTATTGCTCTGGAAATCTCATAAATAGATTATAAGTAAACAAAATTAGGATTAGATTGTCTTCGATTCGTTTAACTCCTATTTGGATTGCATACTAGGGATTAGATTTACAGAGTAATATTAAGTGAATATTTTTATTTTATAATTAGAACTTCAAAAGTGTAAAAACTTTTGGAGTTTTTTTATGGGTTTTAAAAATAATTTTTATAAAAATGTTTACCTAAATTTTAAAAATTTAAGAATAGTAATATAATAATAAGAAAAAATAATAAATAATTATAATATTTTTATTGATAAATATAGTATTTTTAATAAAATAAAAAAATAATTATCAATATTTTCTTGTTTTTAAAAAATTTTGTGAAATTCATTTGACAAATACGTTTTCTTTATGGTATCATTACTTTGCGTAGCAATTATTGTACTGCATTTACGCTTTTTAAGGTAAAATATGGTAAATTTTATTTTTTATATTACTTATAAATTAAATGATTGGAGTTA
Organism: Parvimonas sp. D9; assembly: GCF_035282565.1. NCBI lineage: Bacteria > Bacillati > Bacillota > Tissierellia > Tissierellales > Peptoniphilaceae > Parvimonas > Parvimonas sp. D9. Next base: position 18,119 of record NZ_JAYKBM010000005.1, read on the forward strand.
GATTTATGGCAAAGATTAAAAGAAGTATTATAATAGGATTTATAATTTTATATTTAGTTTTGATGTCAGGTCAAATGGAAAATTTAGTTACATTTTTAAATAAGGGAAAAATGTATTCATGGGGGATTGATTTTGTAAATGTAGTTAGAAAGTACGAGATAGCCCTTTATGTAATTATAATTTTTTCCAGTTTGTTTTTGAGAAATGTAAATTCAATAGAAAAAAACAGTGAAAAATTTAAGATGAAAAACCTGAAGAAATATATATTATCAGTAATTATTTCCTTAACTTTAATTATAGTATTTGGAATTGTCTTAACTAAACTTTTGTATTATTTTAAAATATCAGGTGATAGTTATGGTAAGACAGATTATTTTGCTTTTCAATATACTTATTTGAATTATGTATTTATTACTTTATTTTCAGCATATGCAGAGGAAATTATTTTTAGAGGATACTTTTTTGGAACTTTATATGATGTTTTTAAAGGAACGGATAAATATGTTAGATTTCTTACTGCAAGTTTAATTTCTGGAATAATATTTGGCATATTGCATGAGGGATTATTTGACTATAGAATAATTCAATATGTTTTTATGTCAATTGTTTTATCATATCAATATAAATATTGTAAAAATATTTATGTCGTAGGATTTACACATCATTGTGTAAATATTGTAGGAATGGGGATAAATATGTTTCTTTTGAATTAGAAGTTTATAATTAATTGTTTCTATTGATAGAGTTTAGAAAAATACAGTATATTTAAAAAATATTGTATAGGAGTGAGTTATGGGAAAAACGGATTTATTAAATAGTAAAAACATTAAAAAATGGATATTACCAATTATTTTATTAATTTCTTATAAATTTATATTTGATAAGATGATTTCTTATATTGTAATAAATAGGGCAGGTAATTTTTCTAAATCGATATTAATTGGTAATTTTATTGTTGCAATTATATTGTTTTTGTTAATTAAATTTATATTTAAAGGAAAATTAAATTCGATTGATAGTTCTGAAAAAATGGACTTAAAAAAATCTATTATTATTTCAATAGTTGTGTTATTTTTAACTATAGGAATTATATATGGGGTTATGTGGGTACAATCTTTTCTTTTTAGTCATATTAGCTTAAATAGTTCCAATGCAGATGCTATTACAAAAGAATTTAAATCTAATCCCTTACCAGTAGTTGGGCTTTCTTTTGTAACATCAACACTTGAGGAACTAGTTTATAGACAACTGTTGTTTGGATATTTGTATGATTTATTTTTAGGATGTAATAAATATATTAGATATATAACTTCAGCACTAATATCTGCAATTATATTTGGATCAATACATGACGGTTTCTTTCATCCTGCAATGCTTCAATACATAACTCATGGATTTATTTTATCTGGACTTTATTTATATACAAAAAGAATATCATCTCCAATAATCGTCCACGTTTTATTTAACTTACTTTTAGACCTTAGGAGATTTATAATTTATTTTTAATATTATGAAAAAAAAATAAAGGAGAAAACAATGCTAAATGCTAATATATTAAATGTAAAAAACTTTAAAAAGTGGATATTGCCTATTTTGATGTTTTTAGTTTACGAGTGTTATAGTAAAATATCTAACAAACTTTTTATAAAATATGGGACAAAGGATTTTGCATTTATACATTTTTTTGCTCATATTGTATTAATAATTTTCTTTATATGTTTAATTCATTTTGTATATAAGGATAAATTTAATTCAATAGATGATTCTAAAAAAATGAATTTACTAAAATCAGTACTGATTTCAGTAGTAGTATTTGTAATTAGTCTTTATCTTGATAAGATTATCTCGGTTATTGTGTATAATGTATTCGGAAATGTTAATAGCATTAATGATAATGCTATAAAAGCAGCAAAAGAAGTTAGTATTTATAGAAATTTTGATAGCGTATTTGTAGCTCCTATATTTGAAGAGATTGTGTTTAGGCAAATATTATTTGGATACTTATATGATTTACATTCAGGATGTAATAAATATATTAGATTTATTACTGCATCAATTGTATCTTCAATAGTATTTGGCTCAATACATAATGGGGTTTTCCATCCTTATATGCTATATTATGTTACTACCGGTATAATTTTATCCTGTTTATATGTTCATACTAAAAGATTATCATCACCTATTATTGTTCATATTTTACATAATCTTTTCTAATTTTTTAAATTATTGTAGAGAAATATAAATTAGGGTTTTAAGAACAAGGAGATAATTATGGAAAAAACAAATATATTAAATAAGCAAAACTTTAAAAAGTGGATATTACCTGCTTTAATGTTTATATTTTTTGAATTCATCTTTAGGCAAAGAATATCAAAAAAAATATTTTATGATGACTTATTAGTTTTTAATTTTTTTGATAATACTGTAGTTAATAAATATTTTTCATTGGGATTAAGTTGTTTTGTTGTTACTTGTATTATTTTATTACTTTCTAAGTTTATATTCAATGGAAAAATGAATTCTATAGATAGTTCAGAAAAAATGAATTTAAAAAAGTCTATAATTATTTCAATTTTATTTTTTGTATTTACTATGATATTAGTTTATACTACTAAGTATGTTGAATATTATATTTTTAATATATCTAACATAAGTTTAAATACTAAAAATATTCTTGCTATCGAAAAACTTAATTTTTCTGTGAGTATGTTTTCAAGCGTTTGTATATCTATTTTTGAAGAAATGGTGTATAGACGAATACTGTTTGGATATTTGTATGATTTACATTCGGGTTGTAATAAGTATATTAGGATAATAACATCTGTAATAGTATCATCTATAATCTTCGGTTCAATACATGATGGTGTTTTTGCTTATGCTATGGTTAGATATATTATATATGGAATATCTTTTTCAGCAGTATATTTATATACTAAGAGAATCAGTGCTTCTATAACAGTTCATGTTTTAATTAATATATTTTTAATAGTTAAAGATACATTTTTGTAATTTAATCAAAATAACTTTTTTTAGAAAAAATAATTCATATTAAAAAAATATTGCAAAGGAGGATATTTTGATAAATGTAAAAAACTTTAAAAAGTGGATTTTCCCTGCTTTAATGTTTATATTTTTTGAATTTATTTTTAGGCAGAAAATTTTAAATTCTTTATTTTTTGGAAAAATATTTATTTTTAAATTTTTTGAAAATCCAATTGTAAATAATTTCTTTGTTGGTGGGATTTGTTGTCTATTTGGAAACTGTATAATATTTTTGATTATAAAGTATGTATTTAATGGAAAATTAAATTCTATAGATAATTCAGAAAAAATGTACTTAAAAAAATCTATAATTATTTCAATATTAGTTTTTGTTTTTACTATGTTGATTATATATTTAGCTTCATACATTGAAAGTATTTTCAAACTTGAGGTTTATAGTTTGAATGCAAAAAATACTAGGGGTACTGAAAGACTTAATTTGTTTGTAAGTTTATTTTCAATAGCATCGGTAAATATATTTGAAGAAATGGTGTATAGACGAATACTGTTTGGATATTTGTATGATTTACATTCGGGTTGTAATAAATATATTAGGATAATAACATCTATGATAATATCATCGATAATTTTCGGCTCAACACATGATGGTGTATTTCATTTGGCTATGATTCAGTATATAATTTATGGAATATCTTTTTCAGCAATATACTTATATACTAAGAGAATCAGTTCAGCTATAACTGTTCATATTTTAGTTAATATATTTATAACAATTATGAGATTTTTCTAAATTAACATATAAAAAATTTATTTATAAAATAAAAATTTTAGGAGGAAGTTATGAGTGTTAAGACAAAAAATTTTATTGTATCATTCTTGATATCTTTGGTGTATTTTTTAGGGATTTTAAGATTTTCTACTTTGGCAAATAAATATTTAAAATCAGAATTTGTACTTAAAAACCTATCAAATATAAATATTATTTTACTTTTGATTTTTGGAGTTTTAGTATATTTATTTTGTAAAAAATTTCCAACAAATTCAATATCCAAAGGTAGTAAAAAGGAACCTTTATTAAAATCTATTTTGATTGGGGCATGTTCAGGGATAGTTTTACTAGTTGTAATTCAAATTGTATTTAAAATATTAGTATTTTTGGGTTATCCTTATGATATGACCGGAGAATTTATTAGAATTAAAAATCTGGTATCTAATAATAAAATTGCCTTAATCAATATGGTGTTTATTATTCCTTTTGTAACTGAAATTGTATATAGAAATGTAGTATTTGGCTACTTATATGATTTATATGAAGGTGGATACAAATTTGTTAGATTATTCACACCGGCTTGTTTATCAGGAATTTTGTTTGCACTTATAAATGTAAAACATGCGCTTCCTGTAGTAGTAGAAGCTGTAATTATATCCTTGACTTTTGGATATGTTTATTTAAAGACAAAAAGAATAGAAAGCGCGATAATTGGACATATTATATTTAGTACAGTTATTGTAATACTTTCATTTATTATAAAGACAAGTGTTTTATAAAATTGGAAATTTCACGAAAAAAGGCACCTATGTTTTAATTGCATAGGTGCTTTTGAAATTTATTTTAAATAATCATTTACTGCTTGAACAAAAAATTTAACTCCATTTATAAAGTATTTTTCATTAAGTCCAAATTTTACATTGTGGTGAGGATAAGCTACTCCGTCAACATAAAGAGGATTTTTTAAAAATACATAAGCTCCTTTTGTTTCTTCAAGATAGTAAGCAAAATCTTCACCTGCTAAAATCGGTTTTTCTAATACTTGTACATTTTCTTCGCCTAATGCATTTATTGCACTTTGTTTTGCAAAATCAACTATCTCTTTGTTATTTACGACCGGTGGTGGTCCATAAGAATATTCATATTCGGCTTTTGCTCTCATAGCAATTGCCATATTTGTTGATATTTCTCCAATTCTTTTTGCTATATATGCTCTTACTTCTTTTGAAACTGCTCTAACTGTTCCAATAATTTCTACTTCTTCAGGAATGATATTAAAAGCAGTTCCAGAATTTACCATACAAACAGAAATTACTGCAGTATCCACAGCATTTATTTCTCTGGAAACTATATCTTGAATAGCAGAAATAATATGATTTGAAGTAGTTACAGGGTCAATACCCATATAAGGATAAGCTCCATGAGTTCCTTTACCGATTACTTTAATAGTAAACTTATCCATACAAGCCATCATTGAGCCGTATTTAACACCTATTTTTCCTTCATCAAGTTCATCAGTGGTATTTCCGTTGTGTAATGCTAATATGAAGTCAACCCCTTCCAAAGCACCACCTTTAATCATATCAATAGCGCCTGATCCGGTTTCTTCACCGGGTTGCAATAAAAATTTTACAGTACCGTGAAGTCTGTCTTTCATTTGATTTAAAGTATAGATTGTTCCAAGCATCATTGCAGCATGGGCATCATGACCACAAGCATGCATATTTTTATTTGTTGATTTAAAAGGTAAATCCAAAAATTCAGGCATAGGCAGTCCGTCTGTATCAGCTCTTAGAGCAATACATTTTTCGCCATCTAGCTCGCCTCTAATTGTTACTAAAATTGAAGAGTTATTAGGAAAGTCTGTTCTGTACTCTACGCCAAATTCATCTAAAACTTTTTTCAAGTAAGCAGTAGTTAACGGTAAATCATTTCCTATTTCAGGAATTTTGTGCAAATCACGTCTCCAATTAATTACCTTTTGTTCTAAATTTTTAATATCTTTAATTAATTCCATAAGCACTCCTTTCTTTTAAGTTTTAATTTAGTATTATTTTGATTGTTTTTTATTATAATCAAAAACTCCGAAGATTGCAGTGGAAAACACCGCTATTGGAATCATTATATATACCGGGATTGCTTTTGATAATAACATAGCCATTACAACTACAAGTGCAAATGCACCGTATTTTAAATTTTTAGATGCAAACATTGCAAACATTGCACCAAAAATTGCAGATGAAACATATTTAAAAGCAGTCAAGACAACAGGTGGGAAAATGCTCATTAGAGCTGCACCTCCGATTGCTGCGATTGTTACCATAATTGTATTTGTAAAAATTGAACCTGCAATACCAAGTGTTGCAATAAGTTCCGCTTTTTTTGTTCCGGGTTCAACTCCTAAACTTTCCTGAGCAACTACCGCACAAGGTACCCTCATATTTCCTATATTACCGGATAAAAAAGACATATATGTTCCCGGTAATCCCAGGATTGGGAAATAACAAATTGGTTCAACTACAGAATAAATTGCAAACATTGAGGCAACATACATCCATCCTGTTAATATATTATTCCAACCGGGGAAGGCACCTTTTACAAGCCATAAATAAATAGCAGGGATAAAGCATAGAGGTATGGCAAGTAAATTAGTAAGACTACCATATCTTATAATTGGTTTGGTAAAAGATTTTTCATAATTATTCATATTACATACCTCCTAATTTTATATAAATAACAGTGGATAACATTCCCGCAAGCATTGCTATACCCAAAGTGTATTCTTTAAATTTTGGATATTTTTCTGAAATTTTTGTTAAAATTATCATAACTACAGCTGCACTAATCGCAGATACCATAAAAGGTCTTGTTTCAGTATTAAATCCTTTCATTAATTCGCTTCCAAAAAGATAGGCAAATGAACCGCACATTGCTGCGATACTGATTACTCCAAGTTTTTTTACATCTCCACCTGAAACTTTTTTTGTAACTCTATCTAATTGATGAGAGAAAAGTCCGGTAGTTAATAGCCAAGCACTTCCGTTTAGTGCCATTACCCAGGCTGCATTTGCAAAATGTACTAAGTTATATCCCTTTCCACCAAGTTCGACTCCCATAGCTTTTGCTGCCATACTTGATGCTGCAAGTTCTGCAGGTGCTGAACCGATTATTGCAAGACGCATCCAAGAAAGAGGACCTCCTATTACAGACATAAGTCCAAGCATTACTACAAAAACTCCAAGAGCGGGTCCTATTGAAGAAACAGCTCCGATTTTAAATGCTTTTTTTGCGTCGCTTTTTGATAAATCTACTAATTCAGCAGACTTAATAGCTTTTTTTGAAAATATGTACGCTTGAATTAAAACCAACAAGCCAACAGGTAAACATAAAATCCAAAAAATTGGACTGTTGGCGATTTTTAAATATTCCATTACAATTCCTCCTTAAATTTTATTGTATCTATATAATACATTAAAATTATTTCACTTCCTATGGAATATTTTATAAAAAAAGTAGTAATAATTTATAAAAAAATACAATCGATTTTTCGATTGTACTATTCTAATATATTCTTATTTAATTTTAAATATCTATAACCTAATTCCAGTAAAAATCTGGTATTATTATCATTTAGATCTTTATTTATGATTTCAGAAATTTTTTCAAATCTGTATTTTATCGTATTGTAATGTAAAAATTGTTTTTTGGAAGTTTGTTTTAAGCTCCAATTATTTTCAATTAAGCGATTTAAAGTTTCAAAATATGTCGTATCTTTTTCTTTGTCATATTTTAATATTTTCAAAATGTCATTTATAAAACTTGGGGTCTTTGATGAGTTTATAGTTGTACTTAAAATTTTAAAAAATTCTATATCATCATATTTAAAAATTCCATCATTTTCTTCCAGAAGTCTTCCTATTTTTATACAATCCAATGCTTCTTCATAGCTCTTATTTATATCCATAATATCTTTTTGAATATTTCCCATTCCAACAGTGAATGTAAAGTTAAAATCGGATTTTATGATTTTTTTTAATTTGCTTACTAAAAATTCTAACTCGTTTAATAATGTGTTATCAGATGAATTATGTTTTGTAATTAAAACTAGGCTATCACTCTTTTTGTAATACAAAATTTTACTTTTTAAAAGTTCAAAATTTTGTATTATTTTTTCAAACATTTTTCTTTTAATTTCTTCAAGTTTTATATTTTCTAAAGGTTTTTGAACTATACTATACTTATAGTTATCTATATCAAAAATTATTACAGAGCTGTATCCATCAATGTCTATATCAAAAAGTTTTGCTCTTATCAAAAGTTCTTCTTTTGATTGGATATTTCCACTCAAAATATCGCTGATAAAATCATTTAGGTAATTTTCTTTTAGTTTAACTATGGTGATTTCTTTTTCTATTTGGATTAAAGCAATTTCTAAAGCATAATCTATTATAGTCTTATCAAATTCTGACAATTCGATTTTTGGGATATTTAAAATTAATTTTCCAATTTCTTTATTTTTACTAAATATACTTTTAGAAAAATTATTTTCATTTTTTAAAAAAACTTTGTTGTAGTACTTTTTATCTAAAAAATAATCATAGAAGATATAATCAATATTCAAGGTTGAGAATAAATAATTAAAAGTAGTTTTTAAAGATTTATTTTCTACTACTATTCTTATAAAATTATTTCTAATTTCTTCAGTTTTTGTAAGATTATCAACTTTACTGTCTAAAATTTTAGCTAAGATAGGGGTGATTACTGAAGAAAATGGATAATAAATAGGAATATTTATTACAGGAAATTTTAATTCATTTGCGACTTTTAGCATTTCTTCGGGAATTTTACTAAAATATCTTTCAACCTTTATTCCCAAAGCACAACAGCCTAAGTTTTTTAATCTTTTTATATATGTTGCAATTTCTTTTTCATTTTGTTTAAAAAGGTATCCGGAACTTATTACAAACTCATTTCCACAGGCATAAGTTGCACCATCAGGAGCGTCAAGAACTGTAGTATGTAAAATTTCAATATCATCTATGGAAAAATTTGTTAAAAGTTCAAAATCTTTAAACATATCTAAAATTTCAGTTAATTTCATTTTTTACTCCTTTCTTAAAATTGTTTTCTAGTTATATTTTACCATAAAATTTTCAGATTTATATATAAAATATTTAAACTATTTTGTGTGAAATCTTGAAAAAGGTTGTATTTTTAATATAATATATATAGTAATGTGTTTGTTTATTATTGTTCTTTTATGGAGATATGATATTATGTTTTGGATTTGGTTTCTTGCGTTATTAAATGCGATTCTTGTAATTTTTTATGTGAAGATATCGAAAGACTTATCAATTATTCAAACTATCATAATTGAATTTGTATTGATGTTATTTATTACCAATTTTATTGATAATTATACATTGAAAAAGTCAATTTTTGTTTCACTGGCTTTTATGCTGTTATTTATTTTAATATATATTTTTTACTGTATTTATAAAAAAAATAATTTTTAAAAAATCTGTAATAAAGTAATGAAATATGAGAACAATTTTACCCAAAAACTTGAAAAAAATTCATTTTTGATATATAATTTTAGGTGAGTGAAAACTTAAAATAAAATAATTAAGGAGTGTGTTTTATGACTAAAATAGCTGTTATTGGAGCAGGCCCAGGAGGATATGAGGCTGCTATTAGAGCTGCACAAATGGGAGCAGAAGTTGTACTTATTGAAGCTGATAGACCAGGTGGTACTTGTTTAAATAGAGGATGTATCCCTACAAAAACACTTTGGAAAAATGCTGAAATTATGGAAAATATTCATAGAAAAGCAGAATTCGGTTTACTTATGGACGAATGTAAAATTGATCCAATAAGACTTAATGAAAGAAAATGCGAAGTTGTTGAAAAAATCGTAGGTGGGGTAGAATTTTTAATTGGTTCTTATCCTAATATTGAATACTTAAAAGGTTTTGGTTCTTTTGTTGATCCTCATAAAATTCATGTTAAATTAAATGATGGTTCAGAAAAAGATGTAACAGCTGATTACATAATCATTGCTACAGGTTCTAAACCAAGTGTTCCGCCAATTGCAGGAACTGATTTGCCTAATGTAATTACAAGTGATGAATTCTTAGATTTAAAAGAAATTCCTGAAGAACTTATAGTTGTTGGTGGTGGAGTTATCGGAATGGAATTTGCAAGTATTTATGCTCAATTCGGTTCAAAAGTAACTGTAATGACTAATGGTGTTTTACCTGCAACTGATGGAGAAATTCAAAAGAGAATTCCAAGTATTTTCAAAAGAGCGGGAATTAAAATTGTAAATAAAGTTCGTGCAAGTGAAATTACACAAGAAAACGGAAAATTAAAAGTTACAGCTAAGAGAGTTGACAAAGATAAAGTTGAAGAAGCTGAAGGTACAATGGTTCTTTTAGCAACAGGAAGAAAAGCTAATATCGATGGATTAGAAATCGAAAAAGCCGGAGTTGTTACTGAAAGAGGAGCTGTAGTTACTGATAAAGAATTTAAGACAAATGTTGACCATATTTATGCTATTGGTGACGTTGTTTATGGAAATGTTCAACTTGCTCACGTTGCAAGTGCACAAGCAATTCATGTTGTTGAAAAATTAATGGGAGAGCATCCTGAAATTAATTTGAATGTTGTTCCCGCTTGTACATTTACTTTACCGGAAGTTGCTCAAGTTGGTTTAACTGAAGAAGAAGTTATTGCTCAAAATATTCCTTATGTTAAGAGTAAATTTATGTTCAGCGGAAATGGTAAAGCTGTTTCATTAGGAGAAGCTGATGGATTTGTAAAAGTTCTTGCAACTGAAGACTTAAAGAGAATTTTAGGTATCCATATTATTGGACCTCATGCAAATGACTTAATTCATGAAGGAACAGTTGCTATGGCAAATGATATGGGAGTTGAGTCAATAGGCAAGATGATTCACGCTCACCCAACTCTATCAGAAGCATTTATGGAAGCTATTCACCAATTAGAAGGAAAATCAATCCATAGTGCACCTGCAAAATAATTATTTTGTTAGAATTTTAGGGAGCGTTAGCTCCCTTTTTTATTAAAGAGGTAAGAATGAATATTTTTGAACAAATTGCAAAAGAATTAAATATAAAAGTAGGTCAAGTTGAAAATACTGTAAAACTTATAGATGAGGGAAATACTATTCCTTTTATCGCAAGATATAGAAAAGAAGTTACAGGAAATTTAGATGATGAAATACTTAGAAATCTAGAACAAAAATTACAATATTTAAGAAATTTAGAGCAAAGAAAAGAAGATGTTATAAGATTAATTGACGAGCTTGGAGAGTTGACAGATGAATTAAAAAATGAAATTTTAAATGCTGAAACTCTTTCAAAAGTTGAGGATATATATCTTCCATTTAGACCTAAAAAGAGAACCAGAGCAACTATTGCAAAGGAAAAAGGATTAAAACCGCTTGCTGATTTGATTTTAGATAGAAAGCTTAAGGAAAATAATTTTGAACAAAAGGTTTCTGAATTCATAAGTGAAGAAAAAGAAGTTTTAACTATTGAAGATGCAATGGCAGGAGCTTTAGATATTATCGCAGAAATGATTTCTGAAGATAAAGATTTTAGAGATATTTTAAGAAAAGATGCTGAGAAAAACGGAGTTTTAGTATCTGAAAAAGGAAAAGAAGAAAATAATGTTTATGATATGTATTATGAATTTTCTGAAAAGATTTCTAAACTTCCAGCACATAGAATACTTGCTATAAATAGAGGAGAAAAGGAAAAAGCTCTAAAGGTTTCTATAAGGTTAAGTGACGAAAAAAATATTGGTGAAATTTTATTTTCACTATGTATGGATGATGAAAATTTCTGTCATAAATTCTTAAAAGAAGCTGTTATCGATAGTTATAATAGACTTTTATTTCCACAAATAGAAACTGAAATAAGAGCAAATTTGAAGGAAAAAGCAGATACTCAATCAATTGAAGTTTTTGGTAAAAATTTAAAACCTTATATTATGCAATCTCCAATTCTTGATAGAGTTGTTCTAGGAATTGACCCTGGTTATAGAACGGGTTGTAAGGTAGCTGTTATTTCAAAGACTGGATCAGTTTTAGACCATGTAAATATCTATCCTACAAAACCACAAGAAAAGATAAAGGAAAGTAAAGAGATTTTAGCAAAACTTATTAAAAAATATGATGTAAGTTTAATTGCAATTGGAAATGGAACTGCAAGCCGTGAAACTGAAAAAGTTGTTGTTGAATTGATAAATGAATTGAAAAAAGAAGACTTATTCTATTCAATAGTAAATGAAGCAGGAGCTTCAATTTATTCTGCTTCAAAACTAGGACAAGAAGAATTTCCGGATTTGGATGTAACAGTTAGAGGTGCAATATCAATAGCTAGACGTATTCAAGATCCGATGGCAGAGCTTGTAAAGATTGAACCAAAACATATTGGTATAGGACAATATCAACATGATGTAAACCAAAAACAATTGACAGAAACACTATCTGATGTTATTGAGGACTGTGTAAATAAGGTTGGGATTGATGTTAATACTGCTTCTTTCTCTTTGTTATCTTATATTTCAGGAATTACAAAAACTATGGCTAAAAATTTAGTTTCATATCGTGATGAAAATGGGGCCTTTAAAAATAGAGATGAAATAAAAAAAGTAAAGGGAATAGGTCCTAAAGCATATACTCAATCCGCGGGATTTTTGAGAATTAGAAATGGAGAAAATCCTCTTGACAATACTGCTGTTCACCCTGAAAGCTATGAAATTGCAGAAAAACTTTATGGAAAAGATTTAGATAAGATTAATATTTCAAAAATTTCAAAAGAATTAGAAGTTGGAGAATTAACTTTAAAGGATATAATTGAAGAGCTTAAAAGACCTGGTCGTGATATAAGAGAAGATATGCCAAAACCAATTTTAAGGTCTGATGTTCTTTCCATTGAAGATTTAGAGGTTGGAATGGAATTAAAGGGAACTGTAAGAAATGTTGTAGATTTTGGAGCCTTTATAGATATTGGAATTAAAAACGATGGATTGGTTCATATTTCTCAAATTTCGAATAAATTTATAAAACATCCTTCAGAAGTTTTAAAAGTTTCTGATGTAGTTAAGGTCAAAATTTTAGAAATTGACCTTGAAAAACAAAAAGTAAAATTGACAATGAAGTAAGAAATGCGTTTTGACGCATTTCTTTTTTTGATTAAAAATAATAAGGATATCAATACCAATCCTATATTAATTTTTTAAATAATTAGTGATTTTTTTATCATAAGATTTTTTATATTTTTATCAAGTTGTTAAATGTTTGAAAATCAACTAAAAAATTTTATAATAGAAAAAAATTATTAATATTGTCTATCTATAAGAAAAAAGTATTAGACTTATTCTTAATCCTATGATAATATAATATTGATTATATTTGTTTGCTAATTCGCAAAGTATTTTATCAAATATAAATATAAAAATTAAATAGGAGGTTTTGAATGGATATTCAAGAAAGTGTAAAACTTATCGATTCGTATTTAGATTTAAATCGTAAAGTTGTAGGTGTGAAGTTTTTTCACGATGAAGAAAGTTATGAAAATTTTGAAGTACCTGAAAGAGAAAGTAAAGTTACATATTGTAATGCTGTTAATTTAGCATCTAAAGGTTCAAACATAAAGGTAAGAAAGGTACATCAAGGGTGTCCAAACGGTGCGGTTGCTTTTGGATTTAATCAAGCGCCACCAAAGATGGCATCTGGAGAAGCAAGATTTAGTAAAAATATTTATAATGATGTTAAGACATCAAAGAGTGTTTCTGATGATATGATATTTTTAAAAGACAAGGTTTATGGTATAGCAATAATGCCTTTAGAAAATTTTAAAGTTGAACCTGATGTTGTTGTTATGATTGAAAAGGCATATAACATAATGAGAGTTGTTCACGGATATTCTTATTTTAATGGATATTCTCCGGAAATGAAAACTGTTGGATTACAAGCGGTTTGTCATGATCTTACAACTCTTCCTTATGAACATGGAACAATAAATATCACATTCTTATGCCCAGGAACAAGACTTATGGCAAACTGGCATCCTGATGAACTAGGAATCGGAATGGCTTGGAAACATTGGTACAATGTTATTCAAGGAATTGTTGAAACTACAAATCCTTTTGAACGTAATGGGAACAAGAGAAAAATAATTAAGAAGATGAAAAAGAATCATATGGATGATTCTGTAATCGAATTAAATAAGAATTATGATACAGGAACATATTTAGGCGGACCAATAGACAAATAAATTTAAAAATAGTTAGGAATTTCTTTTAATAAATTCCTAACTTAAATATTAGTAAAGGAGAATTATATGAATCTTTTAAAAAAATTACCTATTCCAATTGCAGGTTTGATTTTATCAATGTTTGCGCTTGGAAATCTGTTACAATCTTATAGTAATGTTGTAAGATTATGTATAGGTGGAGTAGCACTTATCTTATATATTATTTTTGTTTTAAAAATTGTTGTGCTAAATTCTAAATTAAAAACCGTTTTGGATAATCCGGTTGCTGCTAGTGTTCTTTTAACAATTACAATGGCTACTATTTTGATTAGTAGCTATGCAAAGCCATATTCATCAGTTTTAGCTGTAGTAGTTTGGCTTGTTGGTGTTATATTACATACTTTGCTAATGATTTGGTTTAGCTTGAAATTTTTACCTAATTTTTCAATTAAGAAAGTATTTCCATCCTGGTATATTGTTTATGTAGGAATTGCAACAGCAAGTGTTACTGCAGGAGCTGCTGGGCAATTGAAGTTGGGACAGATTTGTTTTTGGTTTGCTTTAATTTCTTATTTCATTTTGATACCTGTTGTTTGTTATAGAGTATTTAAAGTAAAAGAAATACCGGAACCTGCAAAACCTACATTTGCGATTTTATCTGCACCGGGTTCTCTTGTATTAGCAGGATATTTAAACACATTTCCTCAAAAAAACATTACATTTGCAACAGTTTTATTTGTAATTTCAGTTTTATTTTATATTATAGTTTTATTGAATATGCCAAATCTATTGAAATTAAAATTTTCTCCCGGATTTTCGGGCTTTACATTCCCACTTGTAATAAGTGCAATTTCAAGTAAATTATTTAGTGGATATGTAACAAAATTATATGGAGCAAATTCGGTTTTAAAATTATTTGTAAATTTCCAAGAAATAGTAGCAACTTTAATTGTACTATATGTTTTTGTTGGATATATGAAATTTTTATTTGAAAAGGAGAACTAAAAATTTTTTAAAAATTACTTGACTATTTTATTTGTTTATGGTAGAATGTTCAAGTAATATGATGAATGAAGTAGAGTACTCGCTCTCACCTAGTTACTATTTTGTTTCAGGTTTATGTTAATAATTTAAGTTTTGTAATTATTATGGCGAGTTTTTACTCGCCGTTTTTTATGGAGGTGTTATTATAAAAGAGCTTTTAATTAATGAAGAGATTAGAGCAAAAGATGTTAGATTAATTGATGCAGAAGGTAATCAAATTGGAGTTGTTCCAATTTCTAGAGCATTGGAAATGGCAAATGAAAAGAAATTGGATCTTGTAAATATTTCTCCTAATGCTAATCCACCTGTTTGCAAAATTTTAGATTATGGGAAATATAGATATGATTCTTTAAAGAAAGAAAAAGAATCAAGAAAAAAACAAAAAGTCATAAATGTTAAAGAAATTAGACTTACTCCGAGTATTGATAAACACGATATAGAAGTTAAGGCAAAACATGCAAATAATTTTTTGAAAGCCGGAGATAAGGTAAAAGTTTCTGTAAGATTTAGAGGTAGAGAATTGGGACATACTGATATAGGTAAAGTTGTTTTAGATAAATTTAAAGAGCTTACCCAAGAGTTTGGAAATGTAGAAAAAGATTCCGTAATGGAAGGTAGAAATATGACAATGTTTTTATCACCAAAACAAGATTAATAGGAGGTTTTAGGTATGGCTAAAATGAAAACACATAGAGCATCAGCTAAGAGATTTAAAAGAACTGGTACTGGGAAAATTAAAAGATTTAAGGCGTATAAAAGCCATTTAACAAGTAAAAAATCACCAAAGAGAATTAGAAACTTAAGAAAATCAACAGTTATCAGCAGTGGAGATCAAAAAAGAATCAATCATATGATTCCTTAATTATGGAGGTAAAGAGTAATGGCAAGAATAAAACGTAGCTTAAATGCGAGAAAAAAACATAGAAAAGTACTAAAACAAGCTAAAGGATATTATGGTGCGAAGTCAAAATTATTTAAAGTTGCTAATCAAGCAATTATGAAATCTATGACTTATGCATTCATCGGAAGAAAGAGAAAGAAGAGAGATTTTAGAAGCTTATGGATTGCAAGAATTAATGCCGGAACAAGACAATATGGTTTAAGTTATAGCAAATTTATGTATGGGCTTAAGAAAAATAATATAAATATGAATAGAAAAATGCTTTCTGAAATGGCTATAAACGATCCTGAAGGATTTAAAAAATTAGTTGAATTAGTAAGATAGAGAAAATGTCCCTTCATAATTGAAGGGATTTTTTTTTGGAGGTTATTTTGAGACAATTTATAAGACAGTTAAAAGATAAGCTTGAAACTAATCCACCAGCAGTTTTAACATTAGGATTCTTTCTAATTATAACTATTGGATCTATTCTTTTGTTTTTACCCTTTTCATCTAAAAACTTAAATTTTACAAATTTTTTAGATTGTGTATTTATATCAACTTCATCTGTTTGTGTAACAGGTCTTTCAACTATAAATATAACTAATGAATTTAATTTTTTCGGAAAAACAGTCATAATGTTATTAATTCAAATGGGAGGATTGGGTTTTATGACTATGGCTACAATGGTAGCGATGATTTTAGGTGAAAAGATAACTTTAAAAGATAGGCTTGTAATTCGAGAACAAATGGGTTCTACAAAACTTAGTGGAATGGTTAAACTGATAAGATATGTAATTTTTTCAACTTTTTTAATAGAGGGGCTGGGAGCGATTTTACTTTCTTTTACATTTGTTCCAAAGTTTGGTCTAAAAGGAATTTTTTATTCTATTTTTCATTCTATATCAGCTTTTTGTAATGCAGGTTTTGATATTTTAGGTGAAAATAGTTTAGAAGGTTTTAATACAAATCCTTATTTACTTTTTGTTATTTCTTTTTTAATAATTTTAGGTGGGCTCGGATTTCACGTTTATATTGATATAAATAATTTTAAATTTAATTTTAGAAAATATTCTTTGCATACTAAGATTGTTTTAGTAATGACTTTAGGATTACTTATTTTTGGGACAATTGCATTTTTCATCTTGGAATATTCTAATGCAAAAACTTTAAAGAATTTTAACTTTTTTGATAAAATAACAAATTCATTTTTTCAGTCAGTAACTACCAGAACAGCGGGATTTTCTTCGATAAATCAAACGGGATTTACTGAATCTTCAACAATTTTAACTGTTTTTTTGATGTTTATAGGAGGATCACCTGCAAGTACTGCCGGAGGAATAAAGACTACTACGATATTTTTATTAATTGTAACAACTATTTCTTTTATCCAAAATAATAATGAAATTGAAGTATTCAAAAGAAGAATTTCTTTTTCATTAGTAAAAAGAGCAATAGGAATCTTTGTTATTTCTTTATTGTTAGTTAATACGGTGGTTTTTGTGTTAACGTTGATAGAAGATGTACAATTTATAGATTTACTTTTTGAAACAATTTCAGCTTTTGCCACTGTGGGACTTAGCAAAGATTTAACTCCGCATTTGAAAGATATAACAAAAGTGTTTATAATTATATTAATGTTTATTGGAAGAGTAGGGCCTCTTACGATTATTTTTTCTTTCTATAATAAAGTTAATAGGAAGAAATTTAAGTATTCAAACGGAAATGTTATTGTCGGATAGGAGATATTATGAAACAAATTGTTGTTATAGGTTGTGGAAGGTTCGGAATGAATTTAGCCATTACCTTAGAAAAACTTGGTAATAGAGTTATGGTCATAGATAGAGATGAAGATGTTATAAATTCTATTGCAAGTAAGGTTACTCACAGTATAATTTGTGATGTTAGAGTTGAGGGAAGTTTAGAAGAATTGGGTCTTGCAAATTTTGATATTTGTGTCGTAGCAATAGGCTCTGATTACAAAAGTTCTATTATTGCGACGGTTGAGGCTAAAGAACTTGGGATACCAAAAATTATTGCAAAGGCTACTGATAGTGTTCAAGCAATGGTGCTTAGAAAAATAGGAGCAGATAGAGTTATAATTCCTGAAAGAGATATGGGAATAAGAGTTGCAAATAATATTAGTAATTCAAATATTTTGGATTCTATTAATTTGTCCGATGAATATTCTCTTGTAGAAATTGCACCAATTTCGGATTGGATTGGGAAGTCTATAAAGGAATCTGAAGTTAGAAATAGATATCATGTAAATATTGTTGCAATAAAAAATAAAGAGGGATTGGAGATAAATGTTGATGCTGACTATGTTATAAAGGATAGTGATATTCTTTTAGTTGCCGGCAGAAATGACTGGATTGGTAAGTTGGTATAGTATGAAATTTAAAACAATAGATAGTAAAGATAACAAAAAGTATAAATTATTTAAGAGTCTTTATTTGAAGAAAAATAGAGATAAATATAAACTATTTTTATTGGAAGGTAAAAAACTTTTGTCAGAAGCTTTAAATGAAAATCTTGACATTGAAAACATAATTTGTACTGAAAAATTTGTTGAAAACTTTGAGTTTAAAGAAAATTTTTTAGATAAAGTTATAATTTTATCTGAAAAATTATTTAAAAATTTAACAGAACTAACAAATTCTGAAGGGGTTATAACCATTGTAAATTATATTGAAGAGAAAAAAATTTCTTCTAAAAATATAATTTGTCTTGAAAATGTAAGTGATCCCGGAAATTTTGGAACAATAATCAGAACGGCAAATGCTTTTGGGATTAAGGATATATTGACTATAAATTGTGTTGATAAATATAATTCAAAAGTTTTAAGAGCAACTATGGGCGCAATGTTTAGAACAAATATTGTAGACTCTGAAATTGAAAAAATAAAAGAATTACAAAAAGATGGATATAGATTAATTTCTACAACTTTAAATGAAAATTCAAAATTTTTAGAAGAATTTAATTTCGAAGGAAAAAATATTGTAGTTATGGGAAATGAAGCTAATGGAGTTTCTGAAGAGATGCTCAATATTTCTAATGAACATTTGAAAATAGATATGGATAATTCTATGGAGTCTTTAAATGTTTCAATAGCGGCAGCATTAATAATGTATAAAATATTTAAAAATTAGGAAGTGATGGGACTTCCTTTTTAATTATAAAAAAAGACCAAATAAATCTTGTCTCAGAACGCATACAAAGTATAAGTTTTGTCTGTGCTTTTTTTATATATTTTTGTTTTTAATTAAAAATCATCTGAAAATTTGTTAAAATCTTAAAATTTTTATAAAATTCCTTAAAAATTAAAAAATTAGGTCTCTTTCTACCTAATCTACTCATCATATTTGCTAATTTTTTCATATTTAGACACGCAAAAGTTAGGAGAGCTTTTATTTGCATTTTCGCTTTCCCTTTCTCATTTGTATATCTAAATCCATGATATTCTTTTACCGTTTTGAACGTTCTTTCTATCGTCTCTTTTCTTCTTTTATATTCTTCTTTTCCTCTTTTTGTATATCTGTATTCTTCACATTCTTCCAAGTATTTTTTCCATATATGTCTCGTTATTACTTTTTGTTTGTTTCTACTTTCTGTACACTTCTCTAAATTCTTACACTTTCTACATTTCTTTCTATCACTTTTATACTCTCTATATCCTTCTCTTGTTGTTGTACTATATTTTAATATCTCATTTTCAGGGCAGATGTAACAATCATAATATTTATCATATACATAATCTTTTGGATAAAATCTTTCTTTTCTCTTACCTTTTGGGCTTGTATATGGTAATACCAGTTGTATTTTATCATCTATTAACATCTTTACTATTGCTGGTGTTTTATATCCTGCATCCATTACTATTTTTTTAACTCGAATTTCTTTAAGTCCTTTTCGTAAAAATCCATAAATGTTTCACTATCATATAAATTCCTTGCATAACTTCTACAAGCTAATACCCAGCCGTTTTTATCACAACTTGTTTGTACACTATATGCAAAAAAATTTTTATGTTCTCCCCTTAAGGAATAATCTGATTTCTTTATCTGTAGTGTTTTTGCTTGATTTACTCTATTTTCAGTATTCTAATGTAGCATTTTCAACATATCCTTTTATATTATTATTCTACATTTTACTCTTTTATTCACTAAAAAGGTGCCAATGATTGCTCATAGACACCTTTGTCATCAGTCATATATTGTATAATAACAATACCTTTATTTTTAAATTGGGTCGATATGTATATGTCCATTAGAGCATGAGCCATCTGCTTCACATGAATACATTTCAGGATTAAATTCATCTATAGAAATGTTCTTTTGATCTTCAAGAGATAGACTATCAATTTTTTTGATAAGTTTGTTTTCTTTTGATTCGAATTTTGGTGTATTCATATTTTATTCCTCCTTGATAATATATTTAGATTAATGATTATATAAAAATTTAGTATATAATCCTCATCCAAGTTAATTTTATCATAGCTTTATAATAAAGTCAAATTTAGTTCCAATATATATATATTGACTTTGTATAAAAAAAATGATAAAATTTCGAATGAGGAGGTGTTGTGTGTATGATACATTTAGAAAATAATTCTGTAATAAATAAAAATAATATACAATATAGGAAATTTATTACAGATAAAGGAATTGAGTTAGCTGTAATAGAACCTGGATTTATATTAAATAAATCTGCTATGTTTGTTTGGGATCAAATTTATAATGGAATTACATATGAAAAATTACTTTTAAAAATTGAAAAATATTTTGATTCGTCTATTACAGATGATTTAGAGTCAAAAATATTAAAAATATTAACAGATTTTTTAGGAAATAATCTTATAACTATTAATCATTCTAATTTAAATAATTTGTTAGAAGATAAATTTGATATTAAAACAGAAGTTGATATTTCAAAAGATCTAAATACAACTGTAATTACACAAATAGATATGGTTTTAACTACTAAGTGTAATTTCAGATGTAGACATTGTTTTATAAAAAATAATAGTGATGGTTTTACTATGAATTTTTTGTTGTGGAAGCGTATTATAGATAAGCTTTGTAATCAAGGATTAACTTCTGTAGTTGTAACTGGTGGTGAACCTCTTTTATATAAAGAGTTAACTCCGATATTAAATTATATAAATGATAAAAAATTAAATATACATTTGTTGACTAACGGATATTTAATTGATGATAATTTTATTGAAGAAATTAGAAAATTTAATAATGTTATTGTACAAGTAAGTTTGGATGGAAGCAATAGTATTACTCAAAAATATCAGAGACTTATAGAAAATTCTTTCGATGTTGTTACTAAAAATATAAAAAAACTAACAGATAGTGGAATAGTTGTTAATGTAGCAATGGTTTTAAATAAACAAAATATATATGATTTGTATAATGGAAGTATGTTTGACTTGTGTGAAAAATTAAGAGTAAATATGTTAGCTATAACACCTACTGTAATTAATATTGAAAATGCAAAAACTAATAAGAAAATGTTTCTTGATATTGAGGAAGTTATAAAAATGATAGAATTTGTAAAAAGCACAGTAAATTCTAATAAATATGGATATAAAATTATAGTGAGTACAGCTCCTTCGTTGGTTGAGGATAATTCAATAAAAAAGATAAAGGGAAAAAGATTTAGATGTAGAAGGGGTACTAATTCGTTTAGTGTTAGACCTAATGGAGATGTTTTTGTTTGTTCTGATTTTGCAGAAGTTGGATTTTCAGATTATATTTTAGGGAATATACTTAATGATAATTTAGATGATATATTGAATAAACTTAATAAAATTTCAATTAATAAAATTGAGATGTTAGATAAAATAAAGGGAGTATGTTCTATATGTAAAGAACTTCCATATTGTGGAGGTGCTTGTAGAGCAGACGCTTATGCTATGTATAATGATATATATGGACCATATTCACCATGTCAACTAATGTATGATAAAGGGATATTTCCAGAGAATTTAATAGATAAATTTGCTACATATAGGAAAATATAGTATCAATAAATGGAGAATTATATATCATGGAAAATAATAAATTATTAATCGTGAAAGGAGTAACAAAATCTTATATAGATAGTAATAATATAGCAAATGACAATATATCTTTTTATATTAATAGAGGAGAAATTTTAGGCTTGTTTGGTCCAAATGGGTCTGGAAAAACAACTCTTGTTAGACAAATCACAGGTATATTAAAACCGGATAAGGGAAAAATAATTCTTGAAGGAGTAGATGTTACAAAAAACAACAAAAAAATACGTGATTGTATAGCTTCATTAAATCAAGTTATGTATGGTCATAGGGCTTTAAAAGCTGAAGAATTTGTGGCTTGTACCGGAATTTATAGAGGATTAAAAAAAAACGATGCTATGTTTCAAGCAGAATATTTTTTTGATTATTTTGGTATATCAAATATTAAAAATAATTTAATGGAAAGTTTGAGTGGAGGAGAACGTAGAATTATAGGTTTTATATCAACATTAATTGGATTTAAACCGCTTATGATATTAGATGAGCCAACAAATGACTTAGACCCTAAAAAAAGAATACTTCTTTGGAATATGATAAAAGAATTAAAAATAAAGTTAGGAATATCTTTTCTACTTGTTACTCATAATATACATGAAGCAGAAAATGTAGTTGATAGAGTTGTTATTTTAAGAGATGGTAAGTGTATTCTTGAAGATATTCCTCAAAAAATAATCAATGATTATAGTGATAACTACATAATAAAATTTTATTATCCTTATAATTACATTATAGAAGATAGCATAATTAAAAAATTTAATATAGTTAGAGTTTCTGAAGAAATTTATGAAATACATACAAATAGAGAAAATATTAATAATAAATTTATAGAATTAATTAATAGCGATTTAAAGGATCATATGGGAAATATAGATATTGTATCACCATCATTGGAAAGTGTATACATAGAAAACTTTATTTCAAAATAGGAGTATTGAAATGGATATTTTAGAAAAATTATATAAAAATAATAATAATATCAAAAATGGCAAATTAATGGAATTATATAAACAGTTCTATCTTATAAAATGTGAGTTAATGATTTTAAGAATTGACTGGTTGTGGACATTACTAATAGTTTTAATAACTCCATTAACTTTGTTATTATTATTATACTATATTACAGGAGACAGCTCTCAAAGTTCTAGATACTATTTATTAACAGGTAATATGGTGATGTCTTTAACTACAGGAACAATGCTTACATTAGGGCAAGAATTAGGTATATTAAAGCAAGTTAGAGGATTTGATTATTATATTACTCTTAAAGTGAGAAAAATACAGTTGATATTTGCATATATTGTAAGGACTACAATTTTAACACTTCCGTCAATGTTTGTAATTTTTATTGTAGGAAAATATTTTTTAGATATACCAATAAATATTCATTTATCATTGATTTTAGTTGTTTTGTTTTCTGGATTATCACTATCAGCAATAGGTGGTTTTATTGGATTATATGCTAGAGACGCATCGCAAGCCAGTATTATAACTCAGGTTATTCAACCTATATTTGTTTTTTGTGCACCTGTATTTATACCTGTGTCAAAGATGCCAAATTTTATGTTTTATATTTCTAGATTTATTCCCACCACATATGTTGCTTCTGCATTGAGAGATAGTTGTAAAGGTATATATGATATAAGGTCTATACTCATATTGTTTATGTTAAGTTTAATATCCATTATTTTAATTGAAACTAAGATGGATTGGAGAAGCTAATTTTTATGTACCATACATATTATAAAAAAAATGAGATATATAAAATATTTAAAGGTAAACTTAAATTAGAATCAAATAAAGTTTCTTTAGCGAATGTAATAAATCATGATAACTTTTTATATGAAAATTTAAAAAATAAAAATGTTGATAATTATACGAAAGAACAAATTGAGTATATTTTTATTGATTCAAATAAAAATAAAAAAAATTTAATAGATTCTTTAAAGAATTTCAACACAGAAGATTATGAACTTAATTTAGAATTTATTAGTAAATATAATGAATTTAAAAGTGAAAAAGAATTATTATTTTATAAGAATTCATTTTCTAAGTTAGAAATTAAAAAAAATGGAAATTCACTGTTATATATTCAAGATAATATTTCTAAAGAGAGAATTAAATCTTTTTTTGAGTTTTATAGAGAGATTAGCAATCTTCCCAATGAAAAAAGTGAAAAGTATTTAAAAAAATTTCCAATTTTATTTTCTAATCAATCAGCTTCTATTATATCACATGAGTGTTTTGGACATATTTTTGAAATAGATAATTTTATATTTAGAAGATATGATGTTTATCTAACTGAAATATGTAAATTACCTATTTCTATTTCAGACAATCCTTTGATTAAAAATTGTGTAGGATCATATATAGTTGATGACGCTGGGTTTTCTGCTAAAAAGATAATTATACTAAAAGATGGAGTGTTTACTGGTAAACTTATAGGGGGAGATTTAAATAATAATGGTGTCAACAGATCGCTTAGAAGAGAGTTTCATTATGAAAAATTAATTCCCAGAATGTCTAATTTGATTATTACAACAACTTCTTATAATAAGAATATCAGTGGATTTTATATAGAGATTAGTAAGCTAGATAAATGTTATCTTAATCACACTAAAAAACAATTATTAATAAATACTACTAGTGCATATTTAAAAAAAGATAAAGATTATATATGTAATTTAAGTCCTATTAAGTTGGAAATAAACTTGGACAAATTTTATAAAAATATAAGTCCAAATTTTAATAATAATGAAATTTATCCGATTGTATGTCAGAAAAATAGACAATTAATAGATGTTGGGGCATCTTCTTGTTCTTGGATTTATAATAACTAAATAAAGGTGGAAAAATGGAATTTTTTGATAATTTAATGACAGAGAAAATTTTAGATGATAGAATAAGTAGCTTAATAAAAAATATTGATAGAGATATTTTTTATTACAGATTTTTTGCAGAAAAAGGACATTTTGTATACAATTATTTAAATCTAATGAAAGAAAATAAATTTAAAATAAATAAAGAAATTATAGAAATTGCAACTATGAATGTTTCATCTTATTTTATACCTGAATTAATGCATTCTAACTTATTTGAATATTCCAGTCAATATAAATATATTTATAATACGTATAAAAACATCATATTTAATTGTAAATTTGATAGAGTACATGTAATTGAAATAGGAGCGGGGTTAATAGATTTAGCTTTATATCTTTGTGATTTTACTACTAATATAAATAGTTATGAGGTATATGAGATAGACAAAAATATTATATATATAAATAAATATTTTTCTACAGACAATAATATAATAAAATATTTTAATATTAATTTTGCTGATATTGATTTTTCTAAAAAAACAAATGTAACACATATAATAATAAATAATGTCTTAAAATTATATAGTGATGATATTGTAATAAATATAATAAAAGATATTTTATTTAAAATTCCAAATATAACTATTCTATTGCAAGATTGTAAAACTATTATAGATAAGATTATAAATTTTTTAGAAAAAAACAACATAGATTATTCAAAATATGATTATAATATAATTGCCATAGGAAATAAAAATTAAAGAAGTAAAAGTAAAAGTTTATCTTTCTATTTTTTAACAGAATTATATTCTATTAGTATTTACAGCTCTTTCTTTTTAAAAAATTATTTCAAGTACTAACAGAACTAACAAATTCTGAAGGGGTTATAACCATTGTAAATTATATTGAAGAGAAAAAAATTTCTTCTAAAAATATAATTTGTCTTGAAAATGTAAGTGATCCCGGAAATTTTGGAACAATAATCAGAACGGCAAATGCTTTTGGGATTAAGGATATATTGACTATAAATTGTGTTGATAAATATAATTCAAAAGTTTTAAGAGCAACTATGGGCGCAATGTTTAGAACAAATATTGTAGACTCTGAAATTGAAAAAATAAAAGAATTACAAAAAGATGGATATAGATTAATTTCTACAACTTTAAATGAAAATTCAAAATTTTTAGAAGAATTTAATTTCGAAGGAAAAAATATTGTAGTTATGGGAAATGAAGCTAATGGAGTTTCTGAAGAGATGCTCAATATTTCTAATGAACATTTGAAAATAGATATGGATAATTCTATGGAGTCTTTAAATGTTTCAATAGCGGCAGCATTAATAATGTATAAAATATTTAAAGGATAAGAACATCACCCTTTTACGATTCTTCGCATTGGGTGTGTACCTGAAAATCTTGTTGTTTCACAATAAAAGGAAGTGTTTTTGAGCACTTCCTTTTTTTGTACTATATATATTTTTTTGTACAATTTTTAAATTATTTTAATCTTGCCAATGCACCAAATGGATCCCATGGTTCAAGTTCTACAATTTCTTCGTCAAGAGCTTTTAACCATTTTTCATCAACGTATTTTTTGTCAACCATTACTTCATAGTTGTATTCGTCGAACCATTCATCAGACATTGAAAAAATACCTTTATCTCCAACTGTATCTCCCCAAGAGTTTTCAACTTGCCATTCTAATGGTTTTCCATTTTCATCAAGATTTACTCCTGTAAATACCATTGCATGAGTTAATACACTTTCATGATAATCAAGTCTTTCAGCTTTTGTAAAGTTTTCTAAAGTAGGGAATATGTCATCATATATGAACATATCTAAGTCCATAATTCCTTTTTGTTTTTCCAAAAACTTAATTACATCACAACCAAACCATACAGGTTCTCCGGCTTTAATTGATTTTATAGCACTTTCTTTCAATACTTCTATAGGAACATTTACGTATTTTATTTTGTCTGCTTCTTTAATTGTTCCTAAGAATTTTACAGTGTAAACTTTTCCGTAAGGTTTGTCATCGGTTGGAGCATTGATTAAGCTTACTTTATCTTTTAAATTCCAACCAACATACTTGTCGAAAAATTCTTTAGGAGTAATATTTGATATTCTGTGGAATTTTTCGTCTTTATCTCTGTATTCATAGGTAAAAGTTTCAGGAACTTCTCCTAAACATTTAGTTAAAATATTGTAAACTGCGTAAAGAGTTTCATTTTTTAAATCTTCAATTTCTTTTAAAGATTTGCCTGCTTTATGAAGTCTTCTCATATCACAAGCAGCTTTTCTAAGATATTTAGTTAGTATTGCTTCCATATCTCTTGTGTTTGAAGAGTGGAATGTTTCAGGCATGATTCCTTTAGGAACAACACCATATTTTTCTAAAAGACCTTTAAACATATCCCATTGACCGCCATCTTGCACAGGAGCAGTCAAAAGGTGAGAAACAACTCTTGAATCTGTTTTTTCGTCTAACGTTTCAATTATACTTTCTAAAAAGAAGTTTGCTTTTTCAAGTTTATCCCAAAATAGAGTATATGTTTGAGAATATTCCATAGTCTTTAAGTTTAATTTTTCCATAGTAGAAACTCTGGCAACATTTAATGCAGAGAACATCCAACATCTACCACTTGATTTTTGGTTTGTTATTTCACCTTTTTTTGTAATATCGGAAAATTGAAAATCGTGTCTCTTATAGACTTCATGATTTGTAGATGCTTCATTTATACCGACTTTTGAAACACTTGCAGCTACAACCTTATTTGTTTTACAAGAATTAAATCTTTCTTTAAATGACTTAAGAACTTCATTTGTCAATGCCATTTGTATCACTCTCCTCAAAAAATTTTTTGTGAGTAATCTCACAAATACATTGTAACATAAAATCACAAAAAATGAAAGATAATAAATATCAAAAACGATAAAAATCTTGAGAATTTATATATTGGATTTTTAAAATTTATCAATATACCTTACTTTTTGTAAATTAAATATTAAAATTAATGTTATTAAATATATCTTTTTAGGTTGCAACTGTTTTTGTATTTAGATATTTTTAAGTAAGTATAATTTTTTATTTTTACAAATTAAAAGGCTGAGGATTGTTATCCCCAACCTTAATTGCTGAATTTAAAAATTTGATTTTTAATATTTAAGTATTATTTTAGAACTTCTTTTAATTTATCATGGATATATTCGTCAATAGGTTGTCCGTCAATGAATGCATTTTCTCCATCCGGTAACATTATTCTAAAGAAGTTGATAATTAAATTTCCGTCAACTATATAGTAATCATCCATATGTAGAGGAGCGATATATACTTTTAAAATTTCTTTATCGTTATTTGGAAATTCTTTATTCAATTCATCAATAAGATGGTTTACATTCAAAACTTTTATAGGTTTTGCCATAAGTTTTGGAAGTTCAAGATCTTCCATCATCCACATATTGTTATTCCAAAATCTTTTTTCTTCCTTACTAGCTCCGGAAAGTAATTCTCTGTTTTGAATAGCGGATAAAACTTTTCTTACTGACTCTTCATTAAAATCTTTGTTCATTATAGCTTTTAGAGGATATTGTTTAGCCACATCAACAAAAAAGCTTTCGGCAACTTTTTCTTTTTCTGCCAAAGCAGTCCATAAATATAACATGGATTCAATTGTTTCTAAATTTAATTCAATTTGTTTAATCATATAAGCCTCCGATAATATTTTGATAATTTACAATAAAATTTGTAAAATTTTTTATTACCATATATTACATTAAAAATTTTAATTCACAATGTAAAAATATAGTATAAAGTAATTGTAAACTTTTTTTATAAAAAAATCAATACTTATGTAATTTAGTTGTTGTAAATTTTAAAAAGTTTTGTTATACTTGTACGGTAAGTTATAGGAGGGGAGAATATGAATTCTAATACGTTAAAAAAAGTTGTGATTACGACATTAGCATCTATTGTGGTTTCTGCGGGTGTTTATTTTTTTATGGTGCCATATAATTTGACAATCGGAGGAACAGCAGGACTTTCAATAGCACTTTCAAAATTTTTTCCGGAAATATCTGTAGGGGTATTCCAACTTGGAATAAATATTATTTTATTTATCTTGGCGTTCTTGCTAATAGGTGCAGAATTTGGTGGACTGAGTATATATGCTACTATTGTCGTGTCCGTTTCACTTATCGGGTTTGAAAAAATGTTTCCGAATATTAAACCTTTAGTTGATACACCTTTTATGAGTATGATTGTTGGAGTTGGAGTTACTGCAATTGGGATAGCTTTGACGTTGAATCAAAATGCATCAACAGGAGGAACTGATATTGTAGGAAAAATTTTAAATGAATATATACATGTAGATATAAGTGTAGGAGTTTTTATTGCGGATTTTTCGGTTGTAGTTATGGGTTATTTTGCTTATGGAATTAACGCCGCAATGTATGCAATAGTAGGTATTTTATTTAATGCAGTGGTTATAGATAAAGTTCTTACAGGATATAAGACTAGAATTAAAGTTTATATCAACTCAAGAAAATGGGAAGGAATTAATGACTATATACTTAATGTAATAGTTAGAGGAAGTACACTTTATGAAGTAAAAGGCGGTTTTAATAAAAGTGAAAGAGTTATGATAGAAACAATCCTAACAAGACCGGAGTATATAAAGCTTATGACTTTTATAAAAGAATTTGATAACAATGCATTTGTAAATGTTGCGACAGTGAGTGAAGTTTCAGGAGAAGGATTCAGTTATCTTACTGAAGAGAATAAAAAAGTATTAAAAGAAAAAAATAAAACTAGAAAAATGTAATTTTAAAACTGTTATGAAGAGTGAAATCATAACAGTTTTTTTGTGAAAATAATGAGGTTTAGACATCTGTATTTGATTGACTTTTTATGAAAAATGATATATACTTTAATTGTAGTAATTTGATTAAAATTTAATTGGATTTACAATGAATGTGTATATGAATTTTATAGTTTTAAATTATTTATTTTAAGTTTTGTGAAGGAGGGTTTATGAAAAAGAAATTTTTATCAACAACTTTTTTAATTTTATCTTTACTTATGATTAATGTATTAATTTTTAATAAGTATACAGACAAAAGTATTGTTGTTGCAGAAAGCTTTAACGGTTGGAAAGAAGAAGGAAATGAAAGATATTTTTTCCAAAATAGTAAAAAATTTACAGGAGAATATCAAAATAAGTATTTTGTAAATGGGAAATATGCTAATGGAGTTTATAATGGAACTCTATATAAAAATGGAGATATTTCAACAAATGCTTACGTAGGTGAAATTTTTTACGGTTCTGATGGCAAGCCGGCAAATGGCTGGTATGATGATGGGAGTAATTGGTATTTTTTCCAAAACGGTAAAAAACATAATGGTTATGGTGTAGATGGAAATGGAAAGAGATATTTTGTAAATGGAAAATATGCTAATGGCTATGTAGGTGGTATTTTTTATAGTAAAGGAAAACCGGTAAATGGTTGGTATGACGACGGGAAAGACTGGTATTTCTTTAGAGATGGTAAAAAATATACCGGAAAAGCCAAAGACGAAAACGGCGAAATGTACTTTGTAAAAGGAAAATATGCAAATACTTATATAGATGGAGTTTTTTATAAAGATGGTAAAATCGCTAACTGGTGGTGTGATGATGGAAAAGATTGGTATTTTTTCCAAAATGGTAAAAAACATAACGGATATGGTATAGATGCAAATGGAAAAAGATATTTTATAAGTGGAAAATATGCAAATGCTTATGTAGATGAAATTTTTTATAGCGAAGGAAAAATTGCCAATTGGTGGTTCAATGATGGTGAAGCGTGGTATTTTTTCCAAAATGGGAAGAAACACAATGGCTATGGCATAGATGCAAATGGAAAAAGATATTTTGTAGATGGAAAATATGCCAACGGAATATATGGCGGTAAGTTATATAAAGATGGAATAGAATCAAAAGGCAGAATATATGTAAATGGCATTTTTTACGACGAAAATATAAGTCCGGCAGATGGATGGTACGATGATGGAGATGCATGGTATTTCTTCAAAGACGGCAAAAAATATACCGGAAAAGCCGTAGATGGTAACGGCGAGATGTATTTTGTAAAAGGAAAATATGCAAATGCTTATATAGATGGAATCTTTTATAGTGAAGGTAAAATTGCCAACTGGTGGTGTGATGACGGAAGCGATTGGTATTTCTTCAAAGACGGCAAAAAATATACTGGAAAAGCTGTAGATGGTAACGGCGAAATGTATTTTATAAAAGGAAAATATGCAAATACTTATATAGATGGAATCTTCTATAGTAAAGGTAAAATTGCCAACTGGTGGTGTGACGACGGGAATGCGTGGTATTTTTTTCAAAATGGTAAAAAACATAATGGCTATGGTATAGATGCAAATGGAAAAAGATATTTTGTAGATGGGAAATATGCTAACGGAATATATGGTGGTAAGTTATACAAAAATGGAATAGAATCAAAAGGTAGAACATATGTAAATGGCATTTTTTACGATGGAAATATAAGACCTGCAAATGGCTGGTATGATGATGGAGATACATGGTATTTCTTTAAGGACGGTAAAAAATATACCGGAAAAGCTGTAGATGGCAATGGCGAAATGTATTTTGTAAAAGGAAAATATGCAAATACTTATATAGATGGAATCTTTTATAGCGAAGGTAAAATTGCCAACTGGTGGTGTGATGATGGAACTGACTGGTATTTCTTCAAAGATGGTAAAAAATTTACCGGATTTGGTGTAGATGCAAATGGAAAGAGATATTTTGTAAAAGGAAAATATGCCAACGGAATATATAACGGGAAATTATATAAAAATGGTTTAGAATCAAATGGAAATACTTATGTAAACGGAATTTTTTACGATGGAAATATAAGACCTGCAAATGGTTGGTATGATGATGGAGATGATTGGTATTTCTTCAAAGATGGCAAAAAATATACAGGGAAAGCCGTAGATGGCAACGGAGAAATGTATTTTATAGGTGGGAAATATGCACATACTTATATAAACGGCATTTTTTATGGAGCAGGTAAAATTGCAAATGGTTGGTATGATGATGGAGATGATTGGTATTTCTTTCAAGGAGGTAAAAAACATACAGGATATGCAACAGATGAAAATGGACAGAGATATTTTGTAAATGGTAAATATGCTAATGGAAGATATGGCGGAAAATTATATAAGGAAGGTTTAGAGTCAGATGGCAATACTTATATAAACGGAATTTTTTACAGTGGAGATAAATATCCGGCAAATGGTTGGTACGATGATGGAGATGATTGGTATTTTTTCCAAAATGGTAAAAAACATACAGGATATGCAACAGATGAAAATGGAGAAAAATATTTTGTTGATGGAAAGTATGCAAATGGATTTTACGGCGGAAAATCTTATTTAGATGGAGAAGAAGTAGATTTAGCAGATTCTGATTGGTATGTTACAGATGGTGTTTGGAGAGTTAAAAATTCCGGAAGAAGTTGTCATGTAAATGGCGATTTTATCGTTATAAGTTTAAGTGATCAAAAATTATGGCTTGTTAGAGATGGAAGAATAATTTCTAAAATCGGTATTGTAAGTGGGAAACCTTCAAGTCCTACTGTAACAGGAAATTTTAGAATACTTTCAAAAGAATATTCAAGAATATTAAGAGGTCCGGGATATGCTTCATGGGTTCAATATTGGATGCCATTCCATGGCGGATATGGAATTCACGACGCAAATTGGCAACCATATTCTGCTTTCTCTAATAGTAATTACTATAGATGGGGAGGATCACATGGTTGCGTAAATGTTCATCCTGGATTAATGGGATCTATTTATAATAATTCTTATGTTGGAATGAGAGTTATAGTTTATTAGTATTGATTTTAAAATCTAAATATGTTAAAATTAGATTGTTAATATTTACGTTGAACGATAAAAAATAGTACAAAATTTTTAGAGAGTGATTGTTTGGTGAAAAATTACATTTTTGTATTATGGGGAAATCGGGAGTAATTTTTTTAGAGTGATGTTTTTAACATAATTAGGGTGGAACCACGGTCATATCGTCCCTTACGATATGGCCTTTTTGTTTATTTATTTTTAGGAGGAATATTATGAAATCAGAAAAGAGTATGGAAAAAATTGTTTCTTTATGTAAAAGTAGGGGAATAATATATCCAGGGTCAGAAATTTACGGAGGACTTGCTAACACTTGGGATTATGGTCCTTTAGGTGTTGAATTTAAAAATAATGTAAAAAAAGCTTGGTGGCAAAAATTTGTTCAACAATCTAAATATAATGTTGGTCTTGACAGTGCAATTTTGATGAATCCGGAAGTTTGGGTTGCTTCAGGTCATGTTGGAAGTTTTAGTGATCCTTTAATTGACTGTAAAGAATGTAAATCTCGTTTTAGAGCTGATAAACTCATTGAAGATTTTTATTTTGAAAATAATCTTGGGGATATAAATGTTGACGGTTGGGAAAATGAAAAAGTTGAAGAACTAATGAAAGAAAAAAATATTTGTTGTCCAAATTGTAAAAAACAAAATTTTACTGGTATTAGAAGATTCAATCTTATGTTTAAAACTTTTCAAGGTGTAACTGAAGACAGTAAATCTGAAATTTACTTAAGGCCGGAAACTGCACAAGGTATTTTTGTTAATTTTAAAAACATTGCCAGAACTTCAAGAAAAAAAGTTCCTTTTGGAATTGCACAAGTTGGTAAATCTTTTAGAAATGAAATTACTCCTGGTAATTTTACTTTTAGAACTCGTGAATTTGAACAAATGGAATTGGAATTTTTCTGTAAACCTGGAGAAGATTTAGAATGGTATGACTATTGGAAAAACTATTCTTTTAATTGGTTATTATCTTTAGGAATGAATGAAGAAACTTTAAGACTTAGAGACCATGAAAAAGAAGAATTGAGTTTTTACAGTAAAGCTACTTGTGATATAGAATTTTTATTCCCATTTGGTTGGGGAGAACTTTGGGGAATTGCAGATAGAACAGATTATGACTTATCAAGACATATTGAAGTTTCCGGAGAAGATTTAAGATATATTGACCCTGTTACAAATGAAAAATATGTTCCATATTGTATTGAACCTTCACTTGGCGCTGATAGAGTTGCATTAGCTTTTCTATGTAATGCTTATGATGAGGAAGAAATAGGAGAAGGAGATGTTAGAACTGTTTTAAAACTTCATCCCGCTTTGGCTCCATTTAAGGCTGCAATTTTACCACTTACTAAAAAATTGTCAGAAAAATCTGATGAGATTTATGATGAACTTTCAAAATATTTTATGATAGATACAGATGTTTCAGGAAGTATTGGAAAAAGATACAGAAGACAAGATGAAATTGGAACTCCATTCTGTATAACTGTCGATTTTGATACTTTGGAAGATGAATGTGTAACTGTAAGATTTAGAGATACAATGGAACAAGAAAGAATTAAGATTTCGGAATTAAAAGATTTCATTGAAAAATCTTTAGAATTTTAGGAGGTAATTATGATTAAGAAAAAAGTTGTTTTTGGTTCAAGTATGTGCCCTGATTGTATAGTTATGAAAGAGGCACTTGATGAAAGAGGAGTTAAGTATTTGTATTTAGACATTACTGAAAATTTAGCAAATCTTAAAAAATTTTTAAAATTTAGAGAAAATTCTGCATTTGATTTTGCAAAAGAAAAAGGCTCAATAGGAATTCCTGCAATGGTAATAAATGATGGGGAAAAAATACTTTTCAGCATAGAAGAATTTGATGAATATAATAAATAGGAGGCAATTATGTTAGAAAATTTAAAACCTGAAAGAGTTTTTTATTATTTTGAAGAGCTTACAAAGATTCCAAGAGAATCAGGAAATGAAAAGGCAGTCAGCGATTATTTATACAGTGTTGGAAAATCATTGGGATTAGAAACAATTCAAGATGAAAGTAACAATATTGTTATTAGAAAACCTGCATATAAAGGTTATGAAAATCATGAACCTATTGTTATTCAGGGGCATATGGATATGGTTGCAGAAAAGGCTGACGGAGTTGAACATAATTTTCTAGTTGATCCAATTCCTGTTATTGTTGATGGTGATTGGGTTAAGACTAAAGGAACAACTCTAGGAGCAGATGATGGAATTGCAGTTGCAATGGGACTTGCTATTTTAGAAGATAAAGAAGCTAAACATCCTGCGCTTGAATTGTTAGTAACTACTGATGAAGAGAGAACAATGGCAGGAGCAAGAGCTGTAAAGAGAGAGCTTTTAAATGGAAGAAAACTTTTAAATATTGATGCCGAAGAAGAAGGAGTGCTTTTGTCAGGCTGTTCAGGTGGACACAATATTGTAGGAACTTTGAAGGTTAAATATGAAAAAAGTGATATGAAAAATACTTTTGTTTTATTTGTAAATAATATGCTTGGAGGTCACTCCGGAATGGAAATTCATCAACAAAGAGGAAATTCTTTGAAATTTGCTCTAAGAGCAATGGATATGATAAAAGAAATTGCTGATTATAGATTGGTTAGTATTGAAGGCGGAACTAAACATAATGCTATTCCTAGAGATGCAAAAGTTATTTTTACAAGTAATGCTGATGAATTTAATATTGATTTTTCTAGATTAATTAGCGAATATCCTCTTGATAAAGATATGAGAGTTTCCATAGAAAAAGTAGAAAATGTAAAAGAAGTTTTATGTAAGGGTTGCCAAGAAAAAATAGAAAATGTAGTTAGAAATATTCCTCATGGAGTATACTCAATGATGGAAGAATATCCTTCAATAGTTGAATGTTCAGACAATTTCGCAATAATAAAATTTGATGGAAATTTTGTTAAATTTACTGTTTCACTCAGAAGTTCAAACTCTAAAACTTTTGAAAAATATACAGATATGGTAAAAAAAGTTTATGAAGAAAATGGTGTTAGATATACTTTAGAAGATTATTATAAACCATGGGAATTTGCAAAAGTTTCAAAGTTGAGAGATACTGCATTGGAAGTTTATAAGAAGTTGACAGGGAAAGAAATGAAAGTGGAAGTTGTTCACGCAGCTTTAGAACCGGCTGTTTTCGTTGATACATTCCCTGATATGGAAATGATATCAATAGGACCTACAATGAAAGATGTTCATAGTCCTGCTGAAAGATTGAATATTCTCTCAACACAAAGAACTTTTGAATTTGTAAAAGAATTATTAAAAAGTCTTTAATTAAAATCTGTAGTAAACATAAAAAATCACGAGTTATTAATTAGCTCGTGATTTTTTTATGTACTGCTCACCGAACACTTCTGTGAAAGGTGAGGTATTCGTTCTAAACTGAAGTGTTATTTTCATTTAAGACATCAAGAAGTAAATCTAAATTAAGTCCATGAACCATAGTAGCTTCTTCGAGAGTCTCCATTTGACTTGCAGGACAACCAACACAAGAAAGTCCAAAATTAAATAGAATTTCAACTGCATCAGGATGGATTTGAATAATATCCCCAATTAACATATCTTTTGTTATTTCCATAACTGCACCTCCTAAATATCTTATACCCATATAATACAAGTAATTGAGAAAAAAATCAAGATGTATTTGTCGGTAAAAATTTGGATTGTTAAGTTGTAATTATATTGTGGTAAATATAAAATGCAAGATTAGACTATTATTATATTTTGTGATAAAATAATTAGGTTATATGGAGGATAATTATGAAATGTTGTGACAATAAAAAAGTGATAGATAATTTATATAAAAATATCGCTTTAAAAGATAGATTAAGTGAAAGTGAAGATAGTAGGGAAATTGAAAAGAAAATTGCTCTAAGTTTAGGATACACTTTAGAAGACTTGGATAATGAAGCAAATCTAGGTTTAGGTTGTGGAAATCCAATTGAAAATGCAAATTTAAAATCCGGAGAAATAGTCTTAGATTTAGGCTGTGGCAAAGGAATGGATGTTTTTAAAGCCTGTAAAATCGTTGGGAAGGAAGGACTTGTGATTGGTGTTGATAGACTTTCAGAGATGGTTGAAAGGGCAAATTATATAAGAGGGAAAAAGGGATTTTTAAATACAGATTTTAGAGTGTCTGATATAGACGATTTAAAAGTAGATAATGATACAGTTGACTGTGTGATTTCAAATTGTGTAATAAATTTATGTGAAGATAAAGAGAAAGTTTATTCTGAAATTTTTAGAGTTCTAAAACCTGGTGGAAGAATTTCAATTTCAGATATTGTTCAATTTAACGAATTGCCTGATTGGGTACAAGATGATCCTATTTTGCATGCTACTTGAGTTGCCGGTTCAATAACTTCGGAGAAGTTAAAGAACATTTTGAAAAAAGTCGGATTTGAACTTTATACAATAATCGAAGAGGATTTGACTGACGAATATCTTGCAAAATGGGGACATAAATTAGATTTAAAGAAGTATATAAGACGTGGTAAAATTTTAGGCTTCAAGCCGAAAAATTAGGAGAGAAAAATGTATAAACTTTATTCATCAATCTTTATGATTATTTTAACTTTTATAATTATATTTTTTATTTCAAAAAAATATGATTTAGATAAAAATCAAAAATTAATATTTTGGTTATTTGTACTTTTTTGGAGTGGAATAACTGTAGTTAGAGCATATAGAAAACTCTATGCTATAAGTCCTATGGAAGAAGGAGGGCTTGGCTTTTCAGTTATTTTAGCTGCGCAGATAACTTCAGCATACGGGCTTATAAGTTGTTTTATAAGATTGCCTATTTTTATATTGAGCGATATTTTTAATAGGAAAAAAATATTTATACAGATTGCACTTTTTGTTTTGACATTGGCATCACTGATGGTAGTTTTAAAGCCAAGTTATAATACTCTTTATTTTTCATCAATAGCTATGGGAATATGTGCTTCGATGCTTGCGGTGTTTAATGTTTTATTTTCAGAGACTTTTTCTAAAGAAAAAGCTGCAATTTCAGCATCTATTTTATCAATAGCACCGCTTCTTGCAGAATTTATAGCAGCTCCTATACAGTATTTATCAACTTATGGTACATATAAGAATTTTAAATTGCTTTGGGCACTTTCTGCGAGCATTTCAATTGTAGCATTTGTTTTGACTTTTTTTGTCAGAGATGTTTCTTATTCTGCAAAGAGATTTAGCTTTGAAAAAGTTAAAAAAGTTTTTGAATTTAAAGGATATTTATACATTTGTTTGATTGCAATTTTAGTTTCATTCATAAAGTTTTCAACATCGGGTGCAAATATGATTGCATACGCGAAAGTTAATTTAAATATGCCTCCGATTTTTTTGGCATATATTGATGTTTTGTTTGCTTTTCCGCAACTTATTGCAAGTGTACTCGCAGGAACTTATTTTGCAAATAAAATTGGAATTGAAAAAACTTTAGTTTTAGGACTGGGTTCAAATTTAGTTTTTTATATAATAATTTTATTAACTAACTCTTATCTTCCTGCATTTTTGGGATATGTATTTAACGGTTTTGGATATGGAATTGCTTATACTTGTTTGATTTCAATGGCTATGCAATATTTTGAAAAGGAAGATAGAAATGTGAGTATGGGAATATTTCAATTATTTTTCGCTATGGGAGTATATTTTGGAGACAGAGTTTATCTTTGGATTTCAAAGTTAATACCAAATGGACTTTTGGGCTTTGAACAAAATAAATCAATTTACCTAATTGTAGTTGGAATAACATTAGTAAGTATATTAATGGCACAATTTAAAATAAAAGAAGATATTTAAAAAATATAATGTATTTTTGTATTAACTAAATTTGAGGGTAAGAATGATTGACAATGATACATTGTTTTTTTGTTACAAATAATGATTTTTTTAAAATTTTATGATATAATTATTGTGATTATGTATGTAATTACGAATAAATTTATAAAATTAAACAGGAGAAAAGATGGGTAATTATTTTGGAACAGATGGAGTGAGAGGAGTCTATGGAGAAAATTTAACTGATAGGCTGGCTTATAAACTTGGGAAATCTGTTGGGTATATTCTAAAAGATAAAGAGGAAAAATTATTTATAATAGGTAGAGATACTAGAGAAAGTGGAAAAAATCTTGAGAATAGTTTAGCTAAAGGTTTATTAGAAATGGGTTTTAATGTAGTTAGTATAGGAATTGCTCCAACACCTACAGTTGCTCATTTAATCAAGTATTTTAAAGCGGTTGGAGGAGCTGTTATTTCTGCTTCTCATAATCCTTTTAAATATAATGGAATTAAGATTTTTAACGAAGATGGCTTCAAACTTTCAGATGAAATTGAATATAAAGTTGAAAATATTTTAGATGATGAAAATTTTGATTTTGGAGAAATTCAAGAGGGTATTTTTACAGAAGAAAAAGAAGCTGTTTCTATCTATGCGGATTATTTGAAATCAAGAGTGGATGCTGATTTTTCAAACTTAAAAATAGCTGTAGACTTTGGAAATGGAGCAAGCTATAAAATTGCAAGAAAGTTATTTGAAGAGCTAGGAATGGAAGTTATTTCTTTAAATACTGCTCCTGATGGAAAGAATATTAACTTAAATTGTGGTAGTACTAATATGGAAGTAATAAGAAAAGCTGTTTTGGAAAATGATGTTGATATGGGATTTTCTTTTGATGGAGATGCTGATAGATGTTTAGCTGTTGATGAAAAAGGAAATATTATGGATGGAGATCATATTCTAGCTGCTATGGCTAAGTCATATAAAGAAAAAGATGAACTTACAAATAATGCTGTTGTAGGAACTGTTATGAGTAATATTGGACTAAAAAAATATTTAGACTCAATAGATGTTGATTTTGTTGCTGCAAAAGTTGGTGACAGATTTGTCCTTGAACAAATGCTTGAGCATAATTATATTTTAGGAGCTGAACAATCCGGACATGTGATTTTCTTAAATGACAGTACAACCGGCGATGGAACTTTTACAGCTCTTAAGATTTGTGAATTAGTTGCAAGTAGTATAAATAAATTGTCTTATTTTAATGAGCTTATGGTTTCATATCCACAAGTTTTAGTAAATGCAAAAGTTAAGCTTGAAAATAGGAATGCTTATTCACAAGATAAAGAAATAGTAGCTGAAATAAATAAAATTGAAGAAAAATTTTCAGGAAATGGAAGAGTTTTGATAAGACCTTCCGGAACAGAGCCTTTAGTTAGAGTTATGATTGAAGGAGAAAATCAAGAAGAATTGGAAGTAGAAGCTAAAAAACTTGCCAAATTTATTGAAGAGAGGTTAGGATAGTATGAAAGATAGATTGATAGTTGCTGATAGTTGTTGTGATTTAACAGAGGAGATGAAAAGCAAACTAGATATCGAATTAGTTCCTTTGACATTACAACTAGATGATGTTGATTATTTAGATGATGAAAATTTAGATGTAGATAAATATATAGAAGCGATGAGAAATGCAAGTTCTATAAAAACAGCTGCACCATCTCCTAAACTTTTTATGGATAAGTTTGAAGAAGCGAAAGAAGTTTTTTGTGTAACTTTATCTGGGAAATTAAGTGCAACATATTCTAATGCATGTTTAGCAAAGACAATGGTACTTGAAAAGGGAGAAAGATTAATTCATGTTTTTGATACTAAGTCTGCTGCCTCTGGAGAAACTTTAGTTGCGTTGAAAATTCAAGAATGTATAGATAAAAAAATGACGTTTCAAGAAATTGTTGATAATGTAACAAAATACATTTCAGAAATGAATATATTTTTTGTTTTGGAAAGTCTTGATAATTTAATAAAAAATGGAAGAATTTCTAAATTAAAAGCTATGATTGCTTCTGCTTTTTCTATAAAGCCTGTTATGCAAGGTGTTAATGGTGAAATAGATATTTATAAGAAAGTTAGAGGTTTAAAAAAAGCATATAGTGAATTAATTGATGCAATAGCTGAAAATAGTTCAAATATTGAAGAAAAAATATTGGTAATAACTCATTGTAATTGTTTGGAAAGAGCAAAAGAAATAAAGAATAAAATAGTTGAAAGATACAATTTTAAGGATATTTTGATTGTTTCTGCAAGAGGATTATCTTCTACTTACGAAAATGAGGGTGGAATAATTATCAGTTATTAGTGAGGTAATTTTGAATAAAAGAGTTATTTTAGGAATGAGTGGCGGGGTCGACAGTTGTGTTGCCTGCCATTTGTTATTGGAAGAAGGTTATGAAGTAATTGGAGTTACTATGAATTTAGTACCTAAAGGACATCTTTATGATGAAGAAAAAGGCTGTTGTTCTTTATCCTCTGTTATGGATGCAAAAATTGTTGCTGAAGCTATGGGAGTAAAGCATTATACAATGAGCTTTAGGGAAGAATTTGATAGAAAAGTAATTGAAAATTTTGTAAGAGAGTACTCTCTTGGTTACACTCCGAATCCTTGTGTTGCTTGTAATAAATACATTAAATTTAATAGCTTTGTAGAAAAAATAAAGCCTCTAAAGGCTGATTTTATTTCTACTGGACATTATGCAAAAGTTGAATTTGATAAAAATTATAATAGATACTTATTAAAAAGAGCTAAAGACTCTAAAAAAGATCAAACTTATTTTTTGTACAATACAAGTCAAGAAGTTTTATCAAAGACTTTATTTCCACTTGCAGATTTAGAAAAGGAAGAAGTAAGACAAATTGCTAAAGATGAAAATATTTTGACTTATTCAAAAAAAGATAGTGAAGAAATTTGTTTTGTTCAAAATAGAGATCATGGTCTTTTTATTAGACAAAGAAATCCTGAATTGATTAAAGAAGGATACTTTATTGATGAAAGGGGAAATAAACTAGGAAAGCATAATGGCATAGTCTATTATACTGTTGGTCAAAGAAAAGGTCTTGGAATTGCATTGGGTAAAAGAGTATTTGTATCTAAGATAAATGCAATAAATAATACTGTAACATTATCGGATGAAGATGCACTATATAAAGATAAAATAAAAATAAGGGAAGAAAATTTTATACCTTTTGATACTTTAGAAAAGCCTTTGGAAGTTAGTGTAAAAGTAAGACATGGTCAAAATGAAACTAAAGGATTATTATTCTATAAAAATAATGAGTTATTTGTAGAATTTGAAAAACAAGTAAGAGCCCCGAACAAAGGACAATCAGCTGTATTTTATTTGGATGATATTGTAATAGGTGGCGGAATAATCGATGAAGTATACTAAAAAAGAGTTGCGATTGCAACTCTTTTTTGTGAATTATTTTATTCATTATTGTTGTCATTGGTATTTCCGTTATTATTGTTATTGTTATTGTTGTTATTTGTATTTGGATTATTATTTGAATTATTATCTTGCGTTGGATTTTGTGAATTGTCATTATCTATTATTTCAGATACTTCTGTAGGAGGTGGAGTGATAAAATCTCCAGGCGCATAATTGGTTTTTCCTTCTTTATAAGCACTTGGTTTTATATAAAATTTTTTATTTTCTATATATTGTTGTGCTGTTGAAGTATTTGCCAATTTTCCATTTCTTTTATCAATTTTGTAATATATAAAATATAATTGTTCATATTTTGTAGGCTCAGTACCTTTTACAAAGTATTCATATATTCCG
Source organism: Parvimonas sp. D9 (assembly GCF_035282565.1). Lineage (NCBI taxonomy): Bacteria > Bacillati > Bacillota > Tissierellia > Tissierellales > Peptoniphilaceae > Parvimonas > Parvimonas sp. D9. The sequence goes on from NZ_JAYKBM010000005.1 coordinate 60,578, forward strand.
CCTCCCGATCCTGACGGTAATAATAATCCGGATCTAATTGAAACATATTTTTGTATTATATTTTCAGATGGCGGATCGAATTTCTTAGCCGGTTTTCCTTCTAGAACTATTTTATTGACTTTTCCCCAAAGAGTAGCAGCCATAGAATCATTTTTATTAAGTTCTATATTTTGATTATCAAATCCAATCCAGGTTCCAATTGTATAATATGGTGTAAATCCAATAAACCAAGAGTCTCTAATATCACTTGTTGTACCTGTTTTACCTGCAACTTCTATTGTTGGGTGTTTTGCTCCGGGAGCCATAACATTTGGTACACCTTTTAAAATATCTCTCATAATAAAAGCATTCTCTTTAGAAGTAACTTCTCTTTGTTTTTGATCCGGTTCTAAAATAACTTTTCCTGTTGAATCTACTACTTTTGTAAATGAAATAGGTTCACGGTATTTTCCATCATTTGCTATCGCAGCATAAGCTGCTGTCATTTTTAAGTTGGTCATACCTCTTGTCATACCACCTAAAGCCATACTTGATAAGTTTTCATCATTATAATCTACATTTTCTGATCTTGAAACATAAGTATCATCTAACTCATTTTCTTCATTTATTAAACCAAATCTTTTTAAATATTCTTTTGATTTTTCAAGACCGATTTTTTCTAGTGTTTTAACTGCATTAACATTTATAGATTGAACGATACTTTCTCTTAGTGTTTGTAAACCTCGATATCCATTGTACCAGTTTTTTGGCCAAAGTTCGTGTTTGTCATTATAATGTGGAGCATCTTCTATACCGGTAGCTGCGGTATATCCATTATCCAGTGCAGGAGTATAAACACCTAAAGGTTTCATTGTAGAACCCGGTTGTCTTGGAATTCTATAAGCCCTATTTAAAGGATGACCTGTTGTTTCTCTACCTCCAATTATTGCAATTAATTCTCCGTTAGTATGGTCAATTACAACAGAAGATGATTGAGGTTGAACGACACCTTGCTCATCTATTTGGAAATATTTTGAATTTAAAGCTAAACTTCCATTTTCCTTTATACTGTAAAAATCTTTATAAGTTTCGAAGAAACTTGCAGAAATTTTAAAAGTTTTTTCATTTTCGACAGTTAGATTTTCTTCAGGAATTTGAAAGTTTCCAATTCCATGAGTAACTAGATTATTTTGATTATTAACTGTATAAAAACTTGCTATAGATAATACATTTTGAAATATTGAAACTCTGGAGCTTTTTATTTCTAATGATTTATCTTCATTTATAGAAAACTCTCCTTTTGGAATTATAATATTATTATCTTCGTCTAAAATATTAGATTTTTTGTATAGTATAGTCTTTCCTTTTGCATCCGTTATATTATTTGATCTATCTCTTTTAAAAGATGCAAATGCCGGATTGCCTCTCTTTGGAGCTTTCATAACATTAGCAAAATCACTATAGAGTTTTTCTATATTTTTCTGAATAGTTTGATTCATTGTTGAGTGAATAGTAAGTCCACCATTATAAATTTTATTCCAGGCTTCGTCTTTTGTATAATTATACTTCTTCATTAATTTTTCAGCTACTTGATATTTTACATATTCAGTAAAATAAGTTGAAACTTCTCTTTCAAATCCTTTATTAGGTTTTATAGCTGCAAATACATCTTCATTTAATGCATTTTCGTATTCTTCTTTAGTTATTTTTTTAAGTTGATACATTTTTTTCAAAACATATTTTTGTCTATCTAAAACTCTAGGATTATATACAGCTTTGTAAACTTGACCATTGATATTCAAATCTTTTATAACAGAAGATTCATCATTTACATTTTCTGGTTTTATAGTCTTATATAGAGAATAATTTGAAGGACTTTGGACAATAGCTGCAAGAAGTGCAGACTCTGCAATAGTCAAATCTTTTACATCTTTAGAAAAATATCCTTGACTTGCTGATTGAACTCCATAGGAATGTTGACCTAAAAAAACTCTATTTAAATATGCCTCAAGAACACCTTCTCTTTTTATACTGTCCGTAATTTTTATTGCAAGGTATGCCTCTTTTAGCTTTCTTTCTATTTTCTTTTCATTTGAAAGATATAGGTTCCTTGCCAATTGTTGAGCAATAGTTGAACCACCTCTAAGCCTACCTCTTGCTGTATCAAAAAGACTTTTTGCTATCCCAATAGGATCAACTCCCTTATGTGAATAAAATCTCTCATCCTCAATAGAAATAAAGGCATTTATTAAATGTTCAGGAACATCTTTTAATTTTATTATAGTTCTATTTTCTAAATTTTCTATTTTTTCAACCATATTTCCATCTCTATCTAATATTTTTGATGATTGAATCATAAGTTCATTTATATTTGATGTATCAACAACCGGAGCGTCTTTCATAACATCTACAAATGCGGTTGCAAAAATTCCGGTAATTCCGGCACCAAGCATAAGAATTGTCAATATAGTAATACTTAAAATTTTTAAAATCGGTCTTAGAAAACTTTTTTTATTATTTTTATTTTTAAGTTGTCTATTTTTTATTTTTTTCTCTGACATAAAAAACCTCCTCAAAGAATAATCATTTTGATTTTTATATAGTTACTTTTATCTTATTTTCAAAATAATATAAATTATTATACCATAAAATTAAAATAATATAAAATTTTTTAAAAAATCTTGATTTTTTGTTGGTTTTATGATATACTACCTGTTGTGTTACCGCACGGATTAGGTTTTTAAAGCATAGCACCTAATTTCGGCGAGACTTAAGAATGAGGAGGTGCACTATGTACGCAATAATTGAAACTGGTGGTAAACAATACCAAGTTGAAGAAGGACAAAGCATTTTTGTTGAAAAATTAAATGTTGAAGAAGGTTCTAAAGTATCTTTCGATAAAGTTCTTTTAGTTTCTAAAGATGGAGATATTAAAGTTGGTTCTCCGTTAGTTGAAGGAGCTAAGGTTGAAGGAACTGTTGAAAGACATGGAAGAGGAAAGAAAGTCATAATTTTTAAGTTCAAAGCTAAGAAAAATTATAGAAAGAAAAAAGGACATCGTCAACCATTTACAAAAGTTAAGATTGAAAGTATTGCATTTTAATGACTAATATTTATATTTTTAAGAAAAAAGATTTATATTATGGATTTGAAATGGATGGACATGCTGATTTTAGTAAAGAGAATGATATTCTCTGTGCATCATTATCTATTTTATCTATGAATACACCTAATTCTATTGAAAAGATTTGTTCTATAGATTCTAAAGATTTGAATTTGGAAGTAAGAGACGGATATTTAAAGATGATGATAGATATTGAAAAATTTGATGAAACTAAAATTAGAGATGTTCAGACGATAATAAAAACTTTTGAAGTTGGCATTATATCATTGAAAGAAGTATATAATAAATATATTGAGATTTATTATAAGGAGGTGTAGAGTATGTTAAAAATTAATTTACAACTTTTTTCTAGTAAAAAAGGTTTAGGTAGTACTAAGAACGGTCGTGATAGTAGAGCTAAAAGATTAGGTACTAAAAGAGGGGATGGACAATTCGTTCTTGCAGGAAATATTTTAGTTAGACAACGTGGAACAAAAATACACCCAGGAGTAAATGTTGGTAAGGGTGGAGATGATACACTTTTTGCTAAAGTTTCTGGTGTTGTAAGATTTGAAAGAAAAGGTAGAGATAAAAAACAAGTTTCTATTTATCCAGTATAATAATGAGCTCCCTTAGAGGAGCTTATTTTTTTAAATAACAAAATATGTTAAAATATGTATTAAGAAGATGGAGGTGAATTTATGGAAAGACCTTTAGTTTGTGTAGTTGGACGACCAAATGTTGGCAAGTCAACACTTTTTAATAAACTTATAAATAAAAGAATAGCTATTACTGAAGATACTCCGGGTGTTACAAGAGATAGATTATATCAAGATGCAGAATGGCAAAATAAACATTTTATACTTTGTGATACAGGAGGTTTAGAGCCTAATAGTGATGATATAATTTTACAAAAGATTAAAGCTCAAGCTGACGTCGCAATGGAAAATGCAGATGTAATTTTATTTGTAGTTGATGGAAAAAGTGGCTTAATGGATGAAGATAGAGAAATTTCAAACTATTTAAGAAGAACCAAAAAGCCGGTTGTTTTAGCTGTAAATAAAGTTGATACTCATAAAATGCCTGCAGAAGTTTATGAGTTTTACGAACTTGGTTTTGAAAATTTGAATATTATTTCAGCAACTCAAGGTTTCGGACTTGGAGATTTGCTTGATGAAATTATAAAAGAATTTCCTGAAAATAAATATACAGGGGAAGAAGATGAAGTAACAAAAATTGCATTAATTGGGAAACCTAATGTAGGTAAGAGCTCTTTAATGAATAGAATTCTTGGAGAAGAAAGAATGATTGTTTCCGATATTGCTGGAACTACTAGAGATTCTATTGATTCAAGAGTTGAAATAGACGGAAAAACTTATATTTTTACCGATACTGCAGGGCTTAGAAGAAAAAGGAATATAACTGAAAATTTGGAAAGATATAGTGTAGTAAGAACTTTAAATGCTGTTGAAAGATCGGATATTGCAATTCTTTTAATTGATGCTACAGAAGGTGTTACAGAACAGGATACAAAAGTAATAGGTTTTGCTAAAGAGCAAAATAAGGCTTTAATCATTGCGGTTAATAAATGGGATTTAATCGTTAAAGACAATAAAACTTATAAAGCTTTTGAAGATGATATAAGAACTAAATTAAGTTTCGTTCCTTATGCTCAACTTGTTTTTATTTCAGTTAAAACAGGACAAAGAATTGATAAATTGTTTGAGGCAATCAAAATTGCAGATGAAAATTATAGTACTAGAATTTCAACAGGAATTTTAAATGATATTATAAATGATGCAGTTGTTCATAATTCACCACCTACTGATAAAGGACAAAGACTTAAAATTTTCTATGCAAGTCAAGTTTCAGTAAGACCACCGAAATTTGTAATATTTGTTAATAAAGTGGAGTTGATGCATTTTTCTTATTTGAGATATTTAGAAAATCAAATAAGAAAGAATTTTTCTTTTACTTCTTCTCCTATAGTTTTTGAACTTAGAGCAAGAGGAGAAGAAAATGTTTAAATTTATCATTTGCATAGCTATTGCATATCTTTTAGGTAATATTTCAGGTGGTATGATTTTTGGAAAACTATTGTTTAATAAAGATATAAGAGATTATGGAAGTAAAAATGCGGGAACGACAAATGCATTAAGAGTCTTTGGAATTAAGGCAGGAGTTTTAACATTTATTATCGATGTTTTAAAATCAATTTTAGCTTGTTTTATTGGAATGAAGCTCTTGGGATTAAATGGCGTGTTATTAGCCGGTATATTTGTAGTTTTAGGACATAATTGGCCTGTATTTTTAAATTTTAAAGGTGGAAAGGGGATTGCATCATCTTTCGGCTTTATAATGTTTTTGGACTATAAAATTGCAATTGTAGCGATTTTAATATTTATAACGATAGTTATACTTAGTAAATACATTTCATTGGCATCAATGCTTACAACAACTTTAGTTTTACCAATATCATATATATTTTTTGTATATAGAAATTTTTACGTTTTATCAACATTTTTTCTTTTAGCAAGTTTAAGTATATATAGACATAAGACTAATATTGTAAGACTCATAAATAGCAATGAAAATAAAATTAAAATAAAAAAATAATTTAAAAAAAGCAGAAAGTCGAAAGATTTTCTGCTTTTAAATTGTAAAAACATTCTATAAGCATTGATTTTACTATTATTGTGCAAAATAAATTTTTTTTAATTAAAGTGTTGACAACTATTACGTTTTATGATATACTTTAATTACGATATATCATAAAACGTAATAGGAAGGAGGAAATAATGGGAAGACAAACAAATAGTGGAGCTTTGACAGAATCTGTTTTTTATATTTTACTTCGTCTTCATAATCCAGCTCATGGATATGCTTTGATGAAAGATATTGCGGAGATGACTAATAATAGAGTTAATCTTGGTGCAGGGACTCTCTATGGAGCATTAGATACTTTGCAAAAGAAAAAATGGATAAGGCAGTTGGATAATGAACCACAGGATAGAAAGATTGAGTACATCATTACTGAAACAGGGAAGCAATTTTTTGAGTTAGAACTTATTCGTTTAGAAGAATTAATGAACAATGCAAGAATAGTAAAGGAGAAAAACAATGAAAACAACAATTAAAAAGACTTTTTTGGATATTTGTAAAGAAGAAGAATGGTTAAATGAACAAGGTGAAAGTGGACTTATGTTAATAGGATATAGCAATAGAAATTATGAGTTTGAAGATGTTTCACCCGCTAAGTATCAATATAAAATTGATATTCCAAACTATCGTGGAAATAAGAAAAAAGAGTATCTTAATTTTTTAGAACAAAGTGGAATTACTATCGTTGCAGAATACGCTGGAAGAGTATATATGCGAAAAAATAAAGCTAATGGACCATTGGAATTATATACAGATAGTAACGAGATTAATAAGCAAGTTAGGAAAAAATTTTCAATGTTTATTTCTATTGGAGTTTCACAATTTGCTTTTGGAATTATGTTACTAATTTCGATGTTAAAATATATTAAAGAAAAAAATGCACCATTTTGGATAACTGCGATTTTTGGATCATGTTTTGTAATTTGTGGAATAGTGTTTTTTATCATGGGAATTCTTAAGCAAAGAAAAAACACTATTAAAAAGGAAAAAGTTGATATTTTCGAAGAATAATAGCTCTTGGTTGTAGAGAATAATAAAAAATTGTATTGACTTATTGAGAGCAAAATAGTAAAATATTTGTGTATGTAAAATATGAGTTTTAAAAATTAGGAGGAAATTAATGAAAATTTTAGTTATTAACTGTGGAAGTTCATCTTTAAAATATCAATTATTTGATATGACTGATGAAAGTGTATTATGTAAAGGATTGGTTGAAAGAATTGGAATTGAAGGTTCAAAATTAACTCACAAAGTTGGAAATGAAAAATTAGTTGTTGAAGAAACTATGAAAGACCATACAGCAGCTATCAAACATGTATTTGACGCTTTAGTTCATGAAAAATTCGGAGTTGTTAAGAGTTTGGATGAAGTTAATGCAATTGGACATAGAGTACTTCACGGTGGAGATAAATTAACAGCATCAACAATTATTGATGAAAATGTAAAAGCAAAAGTTAAAGAATTTATTAAATTTGGACCATTACATAACCCAGCAAACTTAATGGGTATTGAAGCTTGTGAAAGCTTAGTTCCTGGAAAACAAAATGTTGCAGTATTTGATACAGCATTCCATCAAACTATGCCAGCAAGAACATTTATGTATGCGATTCCTTATGAATACTATGAAGATTATAGACTTAGAAAATTTGGTTTCCATGGAACAAGCCATAGATATGTAACTTTAAGAACTGCTGAATTGTTAAATACAGATAAGAAAAACTTAAATATTATTACTGTTCACTTAGGAAATGGATCATCAATCGCTGCAATTAAAAACGGAGAATGTTATGATACAACAATGGGATTAACTCCGTTAGAAGGACTTGTAATGGGAACAAGAAGTGGAGATTTAGATCCTACAGTTATGACATTCTTAATGAATGAAAAAGGATATTCAGCTGATGAAATGAATCAAATTTTAAATAAAAAATCTGGAGTTCTTGGAGTTTCAGGATTAAGCTCAGACTTTAGAGACTTAGAAGAGGCAGCTGAAAAAGGAAATGAAAGAGCACAACTTGCTTTAGATATGTTTATCACAAGAGTAAGAAGATATGTTGGTGGATTTATGGCTGAATTAGGTCACGTAGATGCTATTTCATTTGCCGGTGGTATTGGAGAAAATTCAGCTTCAATGCGTAAATTAATATTAGAAAATATGGAAGAATATGGAATTATTATTGATGATGCTAAAAATGATACAAGAGAAGAAGCTGTTATTTCAGCTGATAATTCAAGAGTAAAAGTCCTAGTAGTTCCTACAAATGAAGAATTAATGATTGCAAGAGATACTATGAATTTAGTAAAATAATGTTGACAAATTAATTTTTTTGTAGTATAATACTTTCGTTATCCGTTTAAAACGGAGGTATATGTTATAAGAATTCAGAGGAGGTGTTATAATGGCAGTACCTAAGAGAAAAACTTCAAAAGCAAGAAGAGATAAGAGAAGAGCATCTTCATATAGACTACCTAAAGTGGCTCTAGTTAGAGATCCTGAAACTAATGAATTGGTTGTACCTCACAGAGTTAATCCTGACACAGGAATGTATAAAGGAAGAAAAGTATTAGATGTTGAATAAAAAGTAGTTTAAAGGGATTTAGGTTTCTAAATCCCTTTAATTATATATTAAGATATAATGAAATAGAGGGTAATTTTGAAAAAAACAAAAAGTAGAAAAGTTATTTTTACAATATCAATTTTTGTATTAATTCTTTCTTATTTTTTATTTTCTTTGTATACTAAAAATAGGAATAAAAAATTGGAAATAGAAAAGAGTCTGCCTTACAATTTTGAAAATTTTACTATACCTGAGGTTACAGATTTTTCAGATATTTTGACTAATTATGCAAAAACTTTAGAAAAAACTCCTATTTATGATAATTCTAATCTTTTAAAAGAAAATGGAAAAATTGATAAAGGAAAGTATCTGGAAGTTTTTGGATATAAGGATGGAGTGAGCAAAATAAAGCATAATGATAAATTTTATTTTGTTAAGAGTAAAAATATTGAAAATGTATCTAAAGAAAAAATTTTTAAAGTCATAAAAGGAATACTTTTAGTAAATACTGAATATGCACTGCCAAGTGATTTTAATCCACAAATGGATAAATTCGTCGAGAAGCAATTTGAATTAATGAAAGTTGATGCAAATCGTGAAAAAATAACTTTAAATTTATATAAAGGCTTTATAAGTTATGAAGAGCAAAGAGAACTTCATAAGAATGCTCCAAAATCTGATAGAGATGTTATTTATTCAATGTATGCAATGGCAGGGCATAATGAGTCACAGATTGGACAAAGTTTGGATATAATTGGGAAAGATGAAGAAAAGAATTTAACTGAAGAATTTAAGGAGACTGAAGAATACAAATGGCTTATGAAAAATGCTCACAAATACGGATTTATTCTTCGTTATCCTGAAAATCAGGAAGATAAAACTAATTTTAGATTTGAACCTTGGCATTTTCGTTATGTTGGAGTTGAAAATGCAAATAAAATGCTAAAAAGTAAGCTTACATTAGAAGAATTTTTAAGAATAAAATAGTTCGATTTTAGATACTTATTTGAAATCGAACTTTTGTCTTTAGAAAACAAAAAAACTTTTGAGTATTAGTTAATGTAATCATAGGAGAAAAAAATTATAATTTTAATACTGTTTTTCTACTAAAAAAACTGAACGATATAAATTTGAATCGTTCAGTTTTTTTTATAATATTTTGTTTGATTTTATCGAGCAAAAAACAAAATATATATCGCATAAATAATAACCAAATCAATAACTGCTAATCCAATTCTGGAATACCATTTATATTTTTCATAAATTCTATTATTTTTCATAGTCAGTATAACATACTTCTTATAAATATATATATATATATATATATTTTGTACTATAATTTTGTACTATGAGAATAATAAGTAATATCCTAAGATATAATTCTCTTGATGTTATGATAATACTTCCTAATTTTTATACGATATACTCCTCATAACAAGTATATTTGAAATATTTATAACTGTCAAGCTTTTCTGTGAAAAAGTTCGTTAAAAATTATAATATCATGTACAAATAAGAACCTCACCCTTCCACGATGCTTCACATCGGGGGTACCCGAGAACCTTGTTGATTCGCAATAAAAACAGTAAAATATAAAATTGTTTTACTGCTTTTTTATGTTTAAAAATTTGAATTTACTACATAGTTAACCATAAACAAAGTTTGATTTTCGTTGACTTTTTCATATTAATAATTTATAATTTATATAACGTTATATTTTTTGGAGAACATAGTTATGATTGATAAAAAAGTAAGAATAAAGTTCTTATTTTTAGTAGCTTTTTTAATTTTAGCTTTTATTTTTTCTTTTAGTATTGGAAGATATCCAATTAAGTTTTTTGATGTAATAAAAGTGATAACAAATAGAATTTTTTATGGAATAATTGACAATTCACCTGCAAGTACGGTGATTTGGAATATAAGAGCACCGCGTGTACTATGTGCTATATTGGTAGGAGCGGGAGTTTCTACAAGTGGAGCATTATATCAAGGACTTTTAAAAAATCCTATGGTAAGTCCGGATATTTTAGGGACAACACAGGCTGCAGCATTTGGAGGTGCTTTTGGAATACTTATGTATTTTAATTTTTTTGAAATAACACTTTTGTCTTTTAGTTTAGGTGTAATTTCAGTTTTTGTAACTTATAATTTAAGTAAAATTTTTAGAAGTGATAGAATTTTAGGACTTATTTTAACCGGAATGATGATAGGAAGTTTGTTTTCTTCTTTAATATCTTTTGTAAAACTTGTTGCAGATACAGAAAACCAATTGCCAAGCATAACATATTGGCTTATGGGTTCTTTGGCTTCTGTAAAAATGATTGATTTTAAATTTATATTTTTTCCAATAGTAATTGGTCTTATGGTTTCCAATTTATATAAAATAGAGATAAATATTTTTACAATGGGAGAAGAAGAGGCGAAAACACTTGGACTTAATACTGACAAAATAAGATTTATTATAATATTTTTTGCAACATTAATGACTGCTTCAAGTGTTGCAGTTACCGGTATAATAGGCTGGATTGGACTTGTAATACCACATTTTTCAAGACTTATTTTTGGAGATGATTATAGATTTGTAATTCCTGCATCCGGACTTTTAGGAGCTAGTTTTTTACTTGTTGTAGATATTTTATGCAGAAATATTACAACATCTGAAATTCCAATTGGAATAATTACTTCTTTTATTGGAGCACCGATATTCTTGTATTTGATTTATAAAAAAGGTAGAGATTATGATAGAGGTTAAGAATTTAAATGTTTTTTATGGGAAAAATGAAATATTAAAAGATATTAAATTTTCTTTGAACAAAGGAGAAATAATTTGTGTTTTAGGGGAGAATGGTGCCGGAAAATCAACTCTTTTAAAAGCGCTTTTAAAACTTATTCCTATAAAAAACGGAAATGTATTGATTGATGATAATAATTTAAAATTGTTGGACAGTAAAAAACTTTCAAGATTTATTTCATATATTCCACAAATTCATTTTCCGGCTTTTGATTATAGGGTTATTGATGTTATCTTAATGGGAAATTATTCTAAAAAAGATGGGTTTTTCTATAAAACAACTAAGGAAGATTATGAAAAATCTGTTGAAATTTTAAAAACTTTAGGAATTTCTTATCTAAAAGATAAAAATTACAGACAAATTAGTGGTGGGGAAAGACAGCTTGTGTTAATTGCCAGAGCATTGTTACAAGCTAATAACTATATTTTTATGGATGAGCCGGTAGCGAATTTGGATTATGGAAATCAGCTTAAGATAATGGAAATTTGTAATTCATTGAAGAAAAAAAATATTGGATTTTTAATAACTACTCATAATCCTAATCATACTTTAACTTATGCAGATAAAATTTTGATTGTTAAAAAAAATAAGGAAACTCATTTTGGAGATATTTCTATTTTAAATAAAGAAATTTTAGAAAAACTATATAATGTTCCTATAAATTTGATTGAAACTGAAAGTGGAAAATTCTGTATTCCTGATTATAAGGAGGTTAGACGAGATTATGTTCTGGAATGAAGATAGAATAAAATGGTATTTGCTCGCTTCTGAATATACTAGATACCACGATAATATGACTTTAGAAATCAAAAAAATCATTCCAAAAGGAGAAAGCCTTATTGACTTCGGTTGTGGATTAGGTATTTTACCTATGAAATTATCTGATTATTTCAGTGATATAATTGGGGTAGATTATGATGAGCAAGTTTTAGATCTTTTGGAAGATAATATTGCAAAAAACAAAATTAAAAATTTCAAGACAATTTGTTCTAATTGTTATAGTGGGGAGCTTCTTGAAAAAATTGGGGAAAAAGATAATATTTTATTAAGTCATTTTGGAGATATTGAAGATTATTTTTATAATTTTTTTAACTTATTTACTAAAAGGATGATAATAATACGAAATGATGTTGAAAAAAGTATTGTTCATAATCCGAATAAAAATACTATTCAAGATATTTGTAAATTTTTAGATGATAGAAAAATTCCCTATAAAATTTACAGACAAACTTTTGAATTTGGTCAACCGTTAAAAGATGATGAAGAAGTTATTAAGTACTTAAATAAATGGTATGGCGAAAAAGGAATTAATTTGATATCTAATGTAAAAGATATAGATTACAATTACAATGGGGAAATTTTTACAAAATATTATTGTAAACCTAAAAACACAGCCATTGTAGTGGTGGAGAAGGAGGAAATATGAAAAAATTTAAGAGAATTTTAGCTCTTTGTTTAACTTTTGGACTTCTTTTTACAGCTTGTTCGAAATCTGCTGAAAAGAAAAATGAACAAACAGAGACAAAGAACGAAACTAGAGTTTTTAAAGATGACTTGGGAAGAGAAGTTACTTTAAAACAAAACATTACAAGAGTTGCTCCATCAGGAAATCCTGCACAGGTTATGTTGCATATTTATGAGCCAAATAAATTAGTAGGCATTGCATCAAAATTTTCCAAAAGTACAGAAAAATACATTTCGGAAGATTTGAAAAAATTACCGGAATTTGGTGCGTTTTATGGCAAAAAAGCAAATCTAAATATGGAAGCGGTTATCAATGCGAAACCTGATGTAATAATTGATATGGGTGAAAAGAAAAAGGGAATTGAAGAAGATTTAAATAAGCTTCAAGAACAATTAAAGATTCCTGTAGTTTTCATAGAATTAACTCTTGATAAATTACCGGAAGCATTTGAAAGACTTGCTGAAGTTTTAGGAAATAAGGAAAGAGGAAAAGAGCTTTCTGAATATATTAAGAAGACATATAAGGAAATTGAAGAAAACAAAGCGAAGATAAAAGATGTTAAAAAAGTTTATTATGGTGGAGGAAAAACAGGATTATTTGCAAATGCAAAAGGTTCTATTCACGCTGATATTATAGAGTTTATCGGTGCTCAAAATCCAATTACTGTGGAAAAAGTTCAAGGTGGTTCAGGAAATGAAATTCCTTTTGAAAAATTATCAGAAGTAAATCCGGATTTCTTAATTTTTGAATCAAAAGAATTAGCTGAACAAATTAAAGGTGAAGCAACTTTTAAAACTCTAAAAGCTGTAAAGGAAAATAAAGTTTTCTATGCGCCTAGCGGACCATATAACTTTTTCGGAAGACCACCTGCAGCAAATAGAGTAATTGGAATGAAATGGCTTGGTAATTTAGTTTATCCTGAAGTATATAAATATGATATGGAGAAAGAGGTAAAAGAATTCTATAAATTATTTTACAATTATGAATTAAAAGATGAAGAAGTAAAAGAAATTTTAGGAAAATAAAATTTTTTATTACTAATTTAATGTATGTGGAACGATTAAAAATTTATTGTTTTATATCAAAAAAGACTGTGTTGTAATCGCACAGTCTTTTTCGTTCTAATTTTTTTAATTGTTTTCTATACATTAAATCTAAAATATACTACATCTCCATCTTGCATAATATATTCTTTTCCTTCAAGTCTTACAAGACCTTTTTCTCTTGCAGCAACCATACTGCCTAGAGAGATTAAATCATCATAATTTACTATTTCAGCTCTGATAAATCCTCTTTGAATATCTGAATGTATTTTTCCGGCAGCATTTACAGCATTTGTTCCAATTTTAATTGTCCAAGCTCTTGTTTCTTCCGGACCTGCTGTTAAAAAGCTCATAAGACCTAAAAGATTGTAACTTTCCTTTATTAACTTTGAAACACCGCTTTCAGATATGCCTAAATCATTTAAAAATTCAATTTGTTCATCATCTTCAAGTTCTGAAATTTCTTTTTCTATTTGAGCACTAATTACTACGATTCCAGAATTTTCTTGCTTTGCAAAATCATTTAATACTTTTACATATTCATTGCTTTTTCCTTCATCAAGCATATCGTCTTCATTTACATTTGCAACATAAATTATGGGCTTTACACTAAGGAGAGAAAAGTTTTTTAAAATTGTTTTTTCATTATCGTTAAAACTTAAAGATCTAATGGATTTTCCTTCTTCTAAAACAGGTAATATTTTTTCTAAAAGGTCAACTTCCTCTTTAAAACTTTTATTTCCTTTTAGTGATTTTCTAGCTTTTTCTAATCTCTTTTCAACAAGTTCAAGGTCAGATAATATAAGTTCTAAGTTGATAGTTTCAACATCTCTTAGGGGATTAACTTCTCCATCTACATGGACAATATTTTCATCTTCAAAACATCTTATAACTTCAACAATAGCGTCAACTTCTCTAATATGAGATAAGAATTTATTTCCTAGACCTTCACCTTTACTGGCTCCTTTTACAAGACCTGCAATATCATAAAATTCAATTACTGCAGGAATTGTCTTTTTTGAATTGTAAAGTTCTGTCAATTTATGTAATCTTTCATCAGGTACATTTACAAGACCCACATTAGGATCTATAGTACAGAAAGGATAATTTGCTGATTCTGCTCCGGCTTTAGTAATTGCATTAAATAATGTACTTTTACCAACATTTGGTAGTCCAACTATTCCTAATTTCATTTATAATCTCCTTTTTTAATTTAAAATACACAAGACATATTATATCATAATTCTTCTAGTATAATCAATCATAATCTAATAGGATGTTAATTATATATTTTCATAAGATAGAATTTTATTAAGTGCTCGTAATTTGAATGTACTTTTAATTCGTGTTATAATATTAAGAAGATATGAGATATGATAATAGGAGGATTTATGCTAGAAGTTAGTGCCGGTGGAGTTGTTATTCATAATGGTGAATTTCTACTGTTGAAGAAATTTAGCAATGAATGGGTTTTGCCAAAAGGTAGACTTGAAAATAATGAAACTAAAGAGCTTGCCGCTATTAGAGAAGTTCAGGAAGAGTCAGGAATACATGCTGAAATTGTAAAGTATTTAGGATTTGTAAAATATGATTATCAACATAATGATGGCGAAAAAGTGAAAAAAACAGTTCATTATTTTTATATGGAGCCCGAAGATTTGAATTTAATTCCACAAAGAGAAGAAGGTTTTGTAGAAGCAATATTTTTACCATATGATAAGGCTGTGAAATTAGTAAAGCATGATGCTGAAAGGAATATGTTAAAGAGTGCAAACTATTTTTATGAAAAGAGAAAAAGAAAATAATGGCATTTTCAACAGAGTTAAAAAATGAACTTTCAAGAAGAGAAATAGTAGAAAAAGATTCTGCTATTTCTGAGCTTTCTGCATTTATAAGAACTAATGGAACTATAGTTTTCAGTAATTTCGCTTTTATAATCAGATTTGAAACTACAAATAATTCGATTATAAGAAGAATTTTTAAACTTTTTAAATTTCTATACTCTTATGACGGGAAAATAATAGTTTCAAAGATTTCAAATTTAAGAAAAAATAATGTATATAAAATTGTAATAGAAGATGAAGAAATTTCAAAAAAATTTTTAGAGGATACCTTCTTTTCGGATTTGGACAGTCTTTTTCCGAAAGATAATCTTTATGAAGATTCAGCTAAAAGTAGAAATTTCATTAAAAATTTTTTATGTGGAATTTTTTTAGGTGCCGGGTCAATAGCAAATCCTGACAGGAGTTATCACTTAGAATTTACATTGAATTCCAATGAATTGGCTAAGCTTGTTATAAAATATTTAAAGCTGTTTGGAATAAAGGCAAAAAGTCTTGAAAAAAAAGGACAATATATTGTTTATGTAAAGGACAGCACAATGATTTCTGACTTTCTTTCATTAATTGGAACTGTAAATAGTTTATTCAAGTTTGAGGAAACGAAGATGATAAAGGAAATAAAGAATAATACCAATAGACTTACAAATTGTGAAACGGCAAATCTGGATAAAACTTTAAATACCGCTTTTGCTCAAATTGATGCGATAAATAAAGTTTATAAAAGATATGGTAAAAATAATATTGATAAAAATTTACTTGAACTATGCGAGTTAAGATTGAAAAATCCTACTTTTTCATTAAAGGAATTGGCGGATATTTTAAAAATTAGCAAATCGGGAGTAAATCATAGATTCAAAAAAATAATGGAAATGGCGAATAAAATTTAATTTTGTTCGCTTTTTTTATTATAAGCAAAAATGACTTCACATTTTGTAAAGTCATTTTTTAGTAAAATAAAGGAAAAATACTTGACATCCTATATATATATATATATAATGGTTACATTATTATTTGTTTAGGAGGATTATTTCATAATGAAATTATTAAAAAAATTATCCGCAGTAGCAGTAGTTGTAATTTTAGTTATAGGGGGTTCTTATTTTTTGTTTAGAACAGATAATGGGAAACCTAAAATAACTAATGAAACTATTGGAGTGCAAGTTAAAGAATTAAAAGAATTGGCTACTATACAGTATAAGTACAAAGAAATTGCCAGTAGAGAAGATTGGAATACTTTATTCAATATCAAGTTACCATTTACAAAGTCAAGTTTTATAGTAAGTTATACAGGAATTTTAAAATTAGGAATTGACTTATCCGAAACAAAGGTTGATGTTGATGAAAATAGTAAAACTATAAAGGTCACATTACCTGAATCAAAAGTATTATCAAATGAGTTGGATTTAAAATCTTTAAAAGTTTATGATGAGAAAAATTCTATTTTTAATCCAGTTAAAGTTAAAGAATATTCTGAATTTACTCAAAGCGGTAAGGAAAATGCGGAAAAAGATGCAAGAGAAAGCGGAGTTTTTGAACAGTCAAAAGAAGTTGCAAAGAAAATCATTATAGATCTTCTAAATACAACAAAAGAAATAAAAGAAAATTATAAGATAGTATTTGAATAAAATGTAAGACTTTACATCTCGTAAAGTCTTTTTTAAGTAAATTGAACTGTAACTTTGCTATTTTCATTTTTAAAATCGTCAAATGAAAAAGAATTAATATTTTCTAAATTTGTATATTTTAGATAATATTTTAAAGTTTTTGCATTTGATATTGAATAGTAAAGAGTGATGTTTTGAGAGTTTTCTGAAAGATTTTCTACATCCTTTTTACTAATTGTAAATTTTTTTAAAGAATTAAATAAAATATTTTCGTTATCTTCTGAAAATTTATTTGTTTTTAAATTTTCCAATTCTATGTATGCTCTTATAAATCTTTTTGTAGGGGTGTAAATATTTCCTTTTAATTCTCTTTTTTCTAAATATTTTTCTAAATTTCTTATATGTTTTGTAAAGCTAGGACTGTTAGTCATTATATTATATTTATTTTCATAAACTTTTAAATATCCATCTTCAATTTCTACAATTAAACTTTTATTGTTTTTGTCTGTAAACATATAATGATAATGTCTTGAATAGTTGTTTTCATCAACAAGGGATTTTTCTATTACATATATTTTTGGAGCAAGTTTTTTTATGTCTTCAAGCGTTTCACAATTTGTCAAGAATACATTTAAAATCTTTGTAGATGTTAAATTAATTTTTGATTCCACAGGTGCTTTTTTGAAATATATAGCATTTCTAAAGGAGTTGGTACAACCTAATAGACCTTTTTCATTTATTCCATCTATTAAATGGTCATAATCTTTAAAAGTTGCTCCCATTATCTTATATTTAGTATATAATTTATTTCCAAAGACATCTTCTTCGTAGTTAAAATCTTTTGGAAAATACTTAAATTCATATCTATGATAATCTCTTAAATCCATAGTTCTTCCAAGTAATGTTTCTCCATTTCTAAGAATAGAAAAAGTTGTACACATAAAATCACCTCTTAGAGTATTATAACAAAAAAACTTTATAAATCCAAATAAATTTGCCTTTTTTCTTAAATTAGATTAAAATATAAGTAGATATTTTATGAGGTGATATGTTGAAAGAAATTAGACTTTTTTGGAAGGTTTTAAAAAATAATAGATTGACTTATTTTCTTTCTATGATTTCTACAATTTTTATACAAATTTTTTCAGGACTTACACCTATCGTAATTATGATTACTGTAGATTCAATAATTGGAAATAAGGAGTATAAATATGATATTTTAAAGAAGGCCGTTAATCTTATTGGCGGTAGAGATTATCTTAGAGAGAATATATACATATTAGCTTTTGTGATTGTTATTTTAACTGGTATTAGTTGTATTTTTATTTTTTTGAGAAATTATTATTCTAATGTTGCTTGTGAAAACTTAATTTTTAATTTAAAAGAAAAAATGTATAATAAGTTTTTAAATTTAGATATGAGATGTTTGAATGATTATTCTACAGGGGATTTAATTCAAAGAAGTTCTTCTGATATTGAAACTGTAAGAAAACTTTTTGCGGCTCAACTTGTTAATGTTTTTGGTTCTATTGCAACAATTGTTTTGGTAATAGTTGTTATGTCTTTAATAAATTTAAAACTTGCTACAATAAGTATAACTCTTTGTATTGTAATTGCCATTTTGTCATCTGTTTTTTATAAAAAAATTGGCGAAATTTTTAAAAAGACGGATGAAGCTGAAAGTGATTTAATGGTTTTTATAAAAGAGGCTCTATTTAATATAAGAGTTATAAAGGCTTTTAATAGAGAAGATTACATTTTAAATCTATTCAGAGAAAAAAATGAAGAATTTAATATAACTCAAAACAATTTTATGAAGACTTTTGCAAGATTTAGGGCTGTAAATGACTTTTTAACTTTCTTACAACTTGCAATTATTTTAGTAGTTGGAGGATATGAAACCATTACAGGACAAATGAATTTTGGAGATTTAATTGCTTTTGTTATCTATATTAATATGATTATTTGGCCTATCAGACAAATGGGACAATTACTTAGTGATATGGCAAGGGCAAGTGTTTCAATCTCAAGAATTTACGAAGTTTTGGATTTACCGGAAGAAGATTATGATTATGGAATAAAAAATGTTTCTTTTTCTGAAAAGATTGAATTTAAAAATGTCAGCTTAAAAATAAATAATAATAATAATGTTTTGGATAATATAAGTTTTGTTTTAAATTCAGGAGAAAGTTTAGGGATTATCGGATCTACCGGTAGCGGAAAAAGCATGGTAGTTTATTTGTTGCTTGGATTTTTTGAAGCAACAAGTGGAGAAATTTTAATTGACGGTATAAACATAAAAGAAATAAATAAAAGATATATTAGAGAAAAAATTTCTGCGATTATGCAAGATAGTGAACTTTTTAATATGTCAATTTTGGACAATATAAAAATTGTAAATGATGATATTGATGAAAGTTCCGTTTATAATGCAACTGAGATTTCATCAATACATAGTGAAATTATGAATTTTTCTTCTAAATATAAAACAATAGTAGTAGATAATGGTGTAAATCTTTCCGGCGGACAAAAGCAAAGAATTTCTATTGCCAGAGGTTTGTTAAAACCTTTTGAAGTATTGATTTTAGATGATAGCCTAAGTGCTGTTGATATGAATACAGATTTAAAGATAAATAATGCACTGAAATCTATGGATAGAAAATTTACTTCTATTATTATTTCTCATAGAATTTCAACTATAGCTAATTGTGATAATATAATTGTTATGGATGATGGGAAAATAGTTGAAAGTGGAAAACACAATGAGTTGATTAAGAAAAATGGAATGTATAGCAAAATAAATGAAATTCAAAGTAAGGAATATGATGTAAACAATGAATAAAAAGAAAATTGTAGATATAAATGTTTTTAAAGATTTAATAAAATTTTATAAAATAGAATACAAAAAACTTTATATGCTGATGTTTGTAGTTGTAATTTCAGGAATTTTGCAAGCTGTTGTCCCTCTATCTATAAAATTATTAACGGATGATTTTATAACAAAGCAAAATTTAAAGGGATTTATTATTGCGGGAATTGGATTTTTCTCGCTCGTAATAATATCAACTCTTGCAATTTACAGTTTTTATGTTTTTGGAGGGAAGCTTGAATATCAAGTTTCAAAGGAAATAAGAAAGTCGGTTTTTGAGAGAATTGAGAAATTTTCTCTGACAAATATAAAGAAGTATGAAACAGGAGAACTAATTTCCAGATTAACTTCAGATGTTCAAAAACTTAGTGAAGTTTTCAGCTGGGGAGTTATAGATGCCTGTCATAGCATAATTGTTTTGTTAATTTCTATTTCTATTATGTTATATCTAAGTTATACATTGACTCTGATGTTGTTTTTGATATTACCTGCAATTTATATTGTAACTGTAATCTTTCAAAAAAATATTTTGAAATTTCAAAGAAAAGTAAGAGATTATAATTCAAAAATTATAAGAAGTTATACAGAATCATTAAGTTATATAAAGACTATCAAAGCACTTGGAATTGAAGATAAAAAGAAAAAAGAGTTTAAGGCTTACAATGAAAAATATAGAAAATATAATTTGCTGTCAATACTTATTTCAGCTATTTTTGTACCTACAGTTATGTTTGTCGCAAGTATTGGGGTCGGTTTTGCATTTAATTTTTCATCAATTTCAGTTATGAGAAATGTTATGACTTATGGAGCTTTTTTGAGCTTTTTAACTTACAGTTTTCAAATTTTTGAACCTTTTAAAATGTTGGCACAAATTTTTACTGATTTAAAATCTGCACAAGCATCTGCTGAAAGAGTTTTTCAAATTTTATATGAAGAAGACGAAATTCTTGAAGAAGAGGAAAGTGATTTGGATTTTGAAGGGAATATAAAATTTGAAAATGTAAGTTTTCATTATTTTGATGATGATAAATTAATTTTAAAAGATTTTAATTTTGAAATAAAAAACGGAGAAAGTGTTGCGTTTATAGGTAGTACAGGTAGTGGAAAATCTACAATAGTTAATCTCATTTGTAAATTTTACAATCCTACTTCAGGAGGCATTTATCTTGATGGGATAAATTATAGAAATATTGATAAAACTTGTTTGTACAATAATCTGGGATATGTATTACAACAGCCACAACTTTTCTCTATTTCTATAAAGGAAAATATAAAATTTGGAAATGAAAATGCAACGGATGAAGAAATTTTAAAAGTTTGTAATTTACTTGGCATTGATGAATTTATTTCTAAGTTGCCAAATGGGATAGATACTGTTATTGGAGAAACGGGGTATAATATATCAGGCGGACAAAAACAATTAATATCTTTTGCAAGAGCATTGATAAAGAATCCAAAATTATTGGTATTGGATGAGGCAACTTCTTCAATAGATACTGAAACTGAAAAAATAATTCAAAATAAAATGAAAGATATTTTAAAGGGAAAGACATCTATTATTGTTGCACATAGATTATCAACGATTAAGCATTGTGATAAAATTGTTTTAATTGAAAATGGAAATATTCTTGAACAAGGAACACATTTAGAATTATTAGATAAAAAAGGAATTTACTATAAAATGTATATTTCTGAAGAACTGAAAATATAGGAGGATGTTATTATGAGTGATAGTTGTAGTTCAGGAGGATGCTCAGGATGCCCTAGTGCATCAAGCTGTGGAGTATCAGAAGAGTTTGAAAGTTTATTAGTTGATCAAAATCAATTTAGTGATATAAAAAAAGTTATTGGTGTTATAAGTGGTAAAGGTGGAGTTGGTAAATCTTTAATAACTTCGATGCTTGCAACAGGAATGATGAAGAGAAAAAAGGAAGTAGCAATTTTAGATGCCGATGTTACAGGTCCATCAATACCTAAATCATTTGGAATAGATAGCAAGGCAAAGATAGATGAAAGAGGAATTATTCCGTGTACAACTGAAAACGGAATAAAAATAATGAGTATAAATTTATTGCTTGAAAAAGAAACGGATCCGGTTATTTGGAGAGGACCTGTTATAGGTGGAGTTATAAAACAATTTTGGACAGATGTAGTTTGGGAAAATGTGGATTATATGTTTGTAGATATGCCACCGGGAACAGGTGACGTTCCACTAACAGTTTTTCAATCATTACCTGTAGATGGAATTATAATTGTAACATCACCGCAAGATTTGGTTTCTATGATTGTTGAAAAAGCAGTTAAGATGGCAAGAATGATGAATATTCCAATTATCGGAATAGTTGAAAATATGAGTTATTTTAAATGTCCTTGCTGTAATGAAGAAGTAAATATATTTGGTGAAAGTGACTTACCTTACATATCAAGAAAATTTGGACTTACAAATGTTGCAAAAATTCCTCTCGATAAAAAAATACCTGAAATGGTTGATGAAGGTGAAGCAGAAAAACTAGATACTGATTGTTTAACAGATATACTAGATGCGATAGAAAAATTATAGAGAGAACGCGTTCAAAACGAACGTGTTTTTTTATGTGGTAAAATAAGATTTTTTATAGACTTAAAGGGCTTACGATTTCTAAAATTGAAATTAAGTACTTTTTGTTGTATAATTATTGTAAAATATGGATTAAATAAGAGGTTTTTATGGAGCATTTTAAATTAAATTTGGAAAGTGATTTTAAATTTGATGACATTGTTGTAGCTCTGGGAAATTTTGATGGCTTTCATAGAGGACATCAAAAATTGATTTCTGAATTAAATAATGTAAAATTAGAAAAAGGTTATAAGAGTGCAGTTTTTCTTTTTGAAAATCATACAAAAGATTTAATTTTTCATCAAAATGCAAGTAGGATAATGTCTTTTGAGGATAAATTAAATAAACTTGAAAGTTTTAAAATAGATTATGTTTTTAGCATTGAATTTTCTGAGAGAATTAAAAATCTTTCACCGAAAGAATTTTTAGATTTTTTAACTATCAATCTAAATATAAAACATATTGTGGTTGGAGAAGATTATAAATTTTCAAAAAATCGTGAAGGAAATACTGATTTTATAAGGTCTTATATGAAAGAAAAGTGTCTATCTTGTACCATTATTGATAAATTACGCTATAATAATATTGAGATTAGTAGTACAAAAATAATTGAATACATAAAATCAGGAAAAATTGAATTGGCAAATGATTTGTTGGGATATAATTTTTCAATTAAGGGAAAAGTAACTCAGGGCTTTCAAAGAGGAAGAAATCTTGGTTATCCTACAGCAAATTTGGAGATTTCTTTTAATTATGTAATGGTAAAAGAGGGAGTATATTTTACCAAAACTATAGTAGATAAAAATGAATATTTTAGTTTTTCAAGCGTTGGGCATAATCCAACTTTTGATAATAAAAAATCCACGATAGAATCGCATATATTTGATTTTGATAAGGATATTTACGGGAAAGATATTGAACTTTGCTTTTTAGAAAGATTAAGAGATAATATAAAGTTTAATTCTGTTGAGGAACTGATAGAGCAATTAAAAAAAGACGAAATTAGATGTAGAGAATTAATTAAGAATATAAAATAGGAGATAAATATGAAACAAATTTTAGTTACCGGAGGGGCAGGATATATTGGCTCTCATACTTGTATAGAACTTTTAAATGAAGGATATGAAGTTGTAATAATTGATAATTTTTACAACTCCAGCGAAAAAGTTTTAAGGATAATTGAAGAGCTTAGTGGCAAAAAATTCAAATTCTACAAAGGTGATATTAGAGATAAAGAAATACTTAGAAAAGTATTTACTGAAAATGACATTTATGGGGTAATCCATTTTGCAGGACTTAAAGCTGTTGGCGAATCAGTTGAAAAACCTATAGAATATTATGATAATAATATTAACGGAAGCATAAAACTTATAGAAGTTATGAGAGAATTTAATGTAAAAAATTTAATTTTCAGCTCTTCTGCTACTGTTTATGGAAAGCCGAAGTCAGTTCCTATAAAAGAAGATTTTTCACTTTCTGTAACTAATCCTTATGGAAGAACAAAATTATTTTTAGAAGAAATTTTTACAGATTTATATATTTCTGATAATGAATGGAATGTTATTCTTCTTAGATATTTTAATCCGATTGGAGCTCATAAGAGTGGTAGAATAGGGGAAAATCCGAATGGAATTCCAAATAATTTAGTTCCATATATAACTCAAGTAGCAGTTGGTAAATTGGATTATGTTAGAGTCTTTGGAGATGACTATGAAACAAAAGATGGAACAGGTGTAAGGGATTATATTCATGTTTTAGATTTAGCATTAGGTCATATAAAGGCAATTAAAAAGTTTGAAGATAGTAAGGCTGTTAGAATTTATAATCTTGGCACAGGCGAAGGTTATAGTGTTCTTGATATGATTAAAAATTTTGAAGAAGTTACAGGTAAAAAGATAAAATATTTAGTTACTCCAAGAAGAAGCGGAGATATTGCAGAATGTTATGCTGATTCTACTAAGGCAAAAAAAGAGCTTGGCTGGGAAGCTAAATATGGAATAAGAGAAATGTGTGAAGACAGTTGGAGATGGCAAGTAAATAATCCAAATGGATATGAGGATTAAAGAGGTTTATAAAAATGGATACGAAAAGTATTTACTACGAAAATAATATAATTAAGGCAATATTACATTTTGCAATACCGGGAATTTTGAGTATTCTTATTGCGGAATTATATAATATGGTTGATACATTTTTCGTTGGTAGATATGTCGGAGCTGATTCAATCGGGGCTTTAAGTGTAGTTTTTCCTCTACAAAGACTTGTTATTGCAATTTCTGTTTGTCTTGGTATAGGAGTTTCAAATTTAATTTCCAGAAGACTTGGAGAAAAAAGAAATAAAGATATAACAAAATATACCACAGCTGTAAATGGACTAACTTTACTTATTATATTTGCAGTTACAATAATATCAATTCTTTTTGTTGAGAATATTTGCGTGTTTTTAGGAGCTAGAAATAATATTCTGATGTATTCCATCAAATATCTAAGAATTGTTATGTGTGGCAGTATTTTTTTAGCATTTACAACGGTTTTCGGTTATATGAACATAGCTTACGGAAATATGAAAGTTATGCTAATTGCTTCAAGTATTGGAGCTTTAATAAATATAGTTGTAGATTATATTTTAATTAAAAATTTGAATATGGCTGTAGAAGGAGCTGCGATTGCCACTATTTCGAGCCAATTTATATCTTTTTTATTTTCATTTGTTTTTGTAAAAAAATTACAGAAAGAAAATAATTTCAGCTTAATTCCAAGACTTGACTCGAAAATTTCATTTAATATTTTAGCAATAGGTTTTTCTTCGTTCATAATAGAATTTTCAGATGCTATTTTAATTAGTGTCCTTAATCATTTACTTTTACCCGTTGGTGGTAATGATGCAATTATTTTGGTAGGAGTAATTACAAAGGTTTCTATGTTTATGTTTGTTGCAATGATAGGGGTAAGCAGTTCAATTCAACCACTCATCTCTTATAATTATGGAGCAAAAAATTTTGTTAAAATCAAGAAAATTTTAAAAACAGGATTTGTTTTTGTGTTTTCACTATCTACGATTATATGGATATTTATGAATTATAAGGTTAAATTTATTATAGGTCTGTTTCTAAAAGATGAAAGACTTTTACAAATGGCGACAGATAGTTTTAAATATGTGATTTTAGTTTTTCCAATTTTAAGTTTTTATTACATTTGTATATACTTTTTTCAATCAGTCGGCAAGGAAAAATACAATTTTTTCTTATCAATTTATAGAGAAACACTTCTATATATTCCGATAGTTATAATTATGGTAGGAAGATTTGGTGTTTTAGGAGCATGGATTAGTTATCCGATAGTTGACTTTATTTCTGCTGTAACAGGATTTATCCTGCTTTTAAAAACTGTTAAAAAGATTAGTACTTTTTAGGAGGTTATTATGAATTTAGGTAAAATTAGAAAAGATTTAGAAATTTGTATGGATGAACTTATCGAAAAAGCTAAATTTGAAGAAGGAGACATTTTTGTTTTAGGTTGCAGTACAAGTGAGGTAAAAGGAAAACACATAGGAAAAGATACTGATATTGAAGTAGGAGAGCTAATTGTTGAAACTATAAAAGAAAAGTTAGATAAAATTAAAGTGAATTTTGCTGTTCAATGTTGTGAACATTTAAACAGAGCTTTGGTTATAGAAAAGGAAGTTGCAGTAAAAAAGAATTTTGAGATAGTAAGTGTAGTACCACAAAAAAATGCGGGTGGTGGAGTTGCCACTTCTGCATATAAATTATTTAAAAATCCTGTGGTTGTTGAAAAAATAGTTGCAAAAGCAGGGCTTGACATTGGGGATACATCTATCGGAATGCATGTTAAATTTGTTCAGATACCGGTAAGATTATCAATAAAAGAAATAGGGAATGCGCATTTAACTGCATTAACTTCAAGACCAAAATTGATTGGAGGAAGTAGGGCGGTATATCAATAGTTACTTGGAGGATATATGTTTGAATTTTTAAAAGATATAAAAGAATTGGAAGACGTAGAGAGTGTTGAAAAGATAAATAAAGGATATTCTAAAGATAAAAAGTTTAAGATAAAATTGAAAAATAAAGATGAGTATTTGCTTTTAAGATTATCCGATATTTCCCTTTATGAACAAAAAAAGGAAGAATATGAAGTTATTTCAAAATTTTCTAAACTAGGCTTTGAAATGTCAAAGCCTATTAGTTTTGGAATATGTAATGATGAAAAGAATGTGTATATACTCTTATCTTGGATTGACGGAGTTGATTTAAGTGATGCACTTCCAAAACTTTCAAAAGAAGAACAATATTTACTTGGAAGAAAAGCAGGGAAAATTCTAAAAGCTATTCACAGTCTAAAAGTTGAGGACAAAAATTTTGAAGACAAGCTTAAAATAAAATTGTTGGATAAAATAGAAAAATATGAATCATCTGATGTGAGAGTTGAAAATGACGATAAATTTATTGAATATGTTAAAAGAAATGTAGATAAAGTTTGTAGAAATTATTCTTATTTACATGGAGACTTTCATCCTTCAAATTTAATTCTAATGGAAAATAATGAGATAGGGGTTATAGATTTTAATCGTTGGGAAATATCCAACTCTTATGAGGAATTTTATAAATTGGAAAGTTTCGGGATAGAGTTTAGTATTCCATACTGTGTCGGACAGATTGACTCATATTTTGAAGATGATGTTCCGAATGAATTTTGGGAAATTCAAGCAATTTTCGTCGCTTGTTATACCTTGTATTCAATTAAATGGGCTGAAAAATTTGGAGAAAAAGAAATTCTTGGAATGAAGAGAAGATTTTATAAGACTTTTGAAAATTATGAGAATTTTAAAACAATTATACCTAAATGGTATTCTGATTATAAAAATAATAAAGGCTATTCGCTTTAAAACGAATAGCCTTTTTCTCTATTTAGAATAGTTTGGAGCTTCTTTAATTATTTGAACATCATGTGGGTGAGATTCAATAAGTCCAGCACCTGTCATTTTAACAAATTGTGCAGTATCTCTTAAAGTTTGTAAGTCTTTAGCGCCTGTATATCCCATACCTGCTCTAATTCCACCTACTATTTGATAAATCGCATCTGCTAAAGTTCCCTTATAAGGAATTCTTCCTTCAATACCTTCTGGAACAAGTTTTTTGCCTTCTTCTTGGAAGTATCTATCTTTTGATCCTTTTTCCATTGCTGCAAGAGAACCCATACCTCTGTATGTTTTAAACCTTCTTCCTTGGTAAATTTCAAATTCTCCTGGAGATTCATCAGTACCTGCAAGCATTGAACCTAACATTACAACATTTCCACCTGCAGCAAGGGCTTTAACAACATCTCCTGAATATTTTAATCCACCGTCTGCAATAATTGTTTTTCCTATTTCTCTTGCAACAGTAGCACAATCATAAACTGCAGTAATTTGTGGAACCCCTACACCTGCAACAACTCTTGTTGTACAGATTGATCCAGGGCCTACACCAACTTTAACTACATCAGCACCTGCTTCGAAAAGTGTTCTAGTTGCTTCTGCTGTTACAACATTTCCTGCAATAATATCAAGGTCTGGATATTTTTCTCTAATTTCTTTAACTTTTTTAACAACTCCCATAGAATGACCGTGAGCAGTATCTATAACTAAAGCATCCACTCCTGCATTTACAAGAGCTTCAACTCTTTCAAAAGTGTCTGCACCGGTTCCAACTGAAGCTGCAACAAGAAGTCTTCCTTGAGCATCTTTTGCGGAATTTGGATATTTAACAACTTTTTCTATATCTTTAATAGTTATTAAACCAGTTAAAATACCTTTTTCATTTACAAGAGGTAATTTTTCTATTTTATGATTTCTTAAAATTTTTGTAGCATCATCTAAGGTAGTATTAGAAGGAGCTGTTACTAAATTTTCTTTTGTCATTACAGAATCAATTTTAACTGAATAGTCTTCTAAAAATCTTAAATCTCTATTAGTCAAAATTCCAACTAATTTTTTTTCTTCCATTGAATTTACAATAGGAACACCGGAAATTCTATATTTTCTCATCAAATCTTCAGCTTCTTGAACTTTATGTTCCGGAGTTAAGAAAAATGGATCATTAATAACTCCGCTTTCTGAACGTTTAACTTTTCTAACTTCTTCAGCTTGAAGTTCTATGGGCATATTTTTATGTATTACGCCAAGTCCGCCTTCTCTTGCCATTGCAATGGCCATCTTATGTTCTGTTACAGTATCCATCGCAGCAGAAATAATAGGGATATTTAGTTTGATTTTCTTTGTAAGTTGTGATGATAAATTTACATCCTTTGGTAAAACTTCACTCTTTGCTGGAATTAAAAGTACATCATCAAATGTTAAGCCTTCTTTTTGGAATTTTGTTTCCCACATAATATTTTCTCCTCCTAAATTAAATTATTTGTTTTAAACATATTTTTAAGACTTTTTAATTACAATTAAAATTTATCAAAAAATATATTAACATATATTATACAACAATTTATAAAAAAATCAATTAAAAAAATTAAAAATTATGTAGAAACAAAAGTTTTCCTACAAAAATCGACTAAATATTTTATATTTTATTGTTTTTTATGTAAAATATAAAATATTTTTATAAGTATAATAGATTTTAAAAATTTAAAAATGTGCAGTGCGAATTTATGTTAATAATTCATACTATTTTTTTCTCTGCTATATTTTATTTGATGTGAAATATAGTGAAAAAATACTTTTAAATATATATATTTAACAATTTTTAAAAAATTTTTGAATAAATTTCAAAAAAACATAAAAAAATTAATGAAAGGTATTGAAATTTTTTTAAAACTACACTATAATTTAAGTATACTATAATATTATAGTGGAGTCCAATATATCAGTACATAGTTGGATGTGTTTGTTATAGTAAAAATTTTAGGAGGTATATTAGAATGAGAGTAGAAAAAGGATTACTTTATACTAAAGATCATGATTGGGTAAAAGTTGAAGGAAATGTAGTAACAGTTGGACTAGCTGATTATGCACAAGATCACTTAGGAGATATTGTTTATGTTGAACTTCCAGAAGTTGATGATGAAGTTGAAGCAGGTGATTCTTTAGCATCTGTAGAATCTGTAAAAGCTGCAAGTGATATTAATGCTCCTGTTTCAGGAAAAGTTATTGAAGTTAATGAACTATTAGATGATGAACCTGGTGAAATTAATAAAGATTGTTATGCTGCATGGGTTTGCAAAATTGAAATGTCTAATCCGGCTGAATTAGAAGAATTAACTAATGACGCTGATTATGAAGCATCATTATAATAATTTCTTAAAGTTATTTTTTAATAAATGCCACTTGCGTGGCATTTATTTTTTTGATAAGGAGGTTGTATGGTAGATAATTCCAGAAATAAAAATTTTAAATTAGGTATTATTTTTATGATTATTTCCACACTTGGTTTTAGTTTTATGCAAATTTTTGTAAAATTGACATCAGGTAAATTTACACTTATGCAACAGGTTTTTATGAGAAATTTTGTAATGTTAATTATTTGTGCTGTGTATATCTTGATAAGAGGAAGTAGTTTTTTAGGAGAAAAAAGAAATAGAAAATTGCTTCTTATGAGATCTGTTTTCGGATATATGGGAGTGATTTTTAATTTTTATGCTATAAATCATATGATTGTTGCAGATGCAGGAATATTGCAAAGAACTAGTCCTATTTTTGTAGTCTTAATTGCTTGTTTTTTATTTAAAGAAAAATTTACACTGGAAAGATTTTTAACTTTAACATTTTCTTTTATAGGTGCAATTTTTGTAGTAAGGCCACAATTTAATTCCAGATTATTTCCTGCAATGGTTGCGATGAGTTCTGCACTTAGTGCATCTATAGCCTATATGTGTGTATCAAAAATAGGAAAAGCAGAAAAAACTGAAACTATAATTTTTATATTCTCTTTGTTTTCAACTATTTGTAGCTTTCCATTTATATTTAAGAATTTAAATATTCCCGATTTGAAAATTTTTATATACTTAATTTTAATAGGTGTTGCGTCCGCTGTTGGACAATTTGGGTTGACGATTAGTTATCAATATGCAAATGCCTCTGAGGTAAGTATATTTAATTATTTAGGAATAGTATTTGTTGTCATTTTAGGAAAAGTAATACTTGACGAGTCAGTAAGTATATACAGTTTAATAGGAATTGTACTTATTTTTTCTATGTCATTGATGTCATATATAATAAATTCTCGAAAGAATAAAGAGAAAAAACTGTAAAAAATAATAAATATTACATTTTTTTAATATTTTTAAGTTTTTTTTTCGAAAAATACCATATTTTTTGTAACTATTCTGTAACCTTTGAAAAATAGAGAATTATAAAATAATAAAAATTACAAAAAAGTTATAAACACTAACTTTAAGTTAAGAATATTGTTAAATTTACCAATAATTTTAAGAAATTTTTTGAAAAATATTGAAATTTATTGACGATTTTATATAAAATCATTATAATTCTATTATCTGGTTAAAGTTTCTTAACCTGATTAATTTAATTAAGGAGTGATTATTTGAAAAGAGCAATATTTAGAAGTGTTTTAGCATGTTTGTGTGTTTATGCTACATTTTCTGGATTTTCATCTAAGTCACTTGCAAATGAAAAGGTAAAGGGATTTGTAATCTCATCAGAGTCCGAAACCAAAACTATTGAAAAGGTAAATAGCAGAATTTTAGATAACACTAATGGTAGTGCATCTAAGATTTCTTATGTAGTTAATATAGAGGATAAAATTAGCTTCAGTTTGGCAGGTTTACTTTCATTAGATAAAGGTGGAGTTGTTATTCCGGTTAAGGGTAGCAATATTGATGAAGTTTCGAAATCTGTTTTAAAAAATAGTGAGCAAGTGTATGTTGTTGGAGATAAAAGTTCAATTTCAGATGATATTTTGAATGATTTAGGTGTTAAATTTCAAAGAATAGGTTCCGATAAATCTGAAGACACAAATTATCATGTAAATAAGTTTTTGGATAATCGTGATTTATTGGTTGTTGATTTAAAAAATGATTCTGATATTTTAGGTGCTGTTCATTATGCACGAATTTATAATATGAATTTGTATATTTTTGATTCAACTAAGGAAATTAATGAAAAAATAATTTCAGAAGTAAAAAATGAAAAAAATATATACTTCTATGATGGTGTAAATTCTTTATCAGATAAAACAAAGGCTAAAATATATGATTTATCTGGAAAGGATAAAAAAGATATAAAGAGTTATTCTTTAGATGGAAAAGACTTATTCAAGAT
This sequence comes from Parvimonas sp. D9, assembly GCF_035282565.1. Classification (NCBI taxonomy): domain Bacteria; kingdom Bacillati; phylum Bacillota; class Tissierellia; order Tissierellales; family Peptoniphilaceae; genus Parvimonas; species Parvimonas sp. D9. The sequence goes on from NZ_JAYKBM010000005.1 coordinate 92,378, forward strand.
ATTCAAGGATAGATTTTCATTAAGAAAAAGTGATAATGTTGTTTTATCAGAAAATAAAAATTTAACAGATATGTTGAGTTCTTATATTTTTGCTGATAAGAGTGAATATAATTATTTGTTAATGGATTCAAAGTCTATGAATTTAGACGTCGAAAAACTTGTTAATGAGTCCGGTGCAAAAAATTTACATTATGTATCAACTGATGAGTTGGGGAAATATATAAATTTTAGATCTTTATTATCATCAATAAATAAAGAAGAAGCTACAGGATTTGAAGTTAATGAAGACAAGGGTGAGATAACTCTATCAAATTCAAATACTGATAAAAAAGATGAAAATACAGTTTCAGAACAAGTTACAGTAAAATCTAATGAAAAATTAGTTGACGGTAAGGTTGTTCCGAAAGAAGAAAAAAAAGCATCTGAAAAAACTGATACTGAAAAATCAAGTAATGATTCATCTAACGACAAGAGTAGTGATAAAAGCTTTGATTATAGTAAAGTTTTGGTTATGAATGCTACATCATATACTAATGATCCATCAGAAAATGGCGGCTATGGTACAACTAGATTGGGAACTCCTCTTAGATATGGAGTAGTTGCAGTTGATCCTAAAGTAATTCCTTTGGGAACGAAGTTATATATTGAAGGGTATGGTTATGCTGTTGCAGAAGACACAGGTGGTGCTATAAAGGGAAATAGAATTGATCTTTGTTTTACAAGCAGAGCTCAAGCCGATAATTTTGGAAGAAGAAATGTAAAAGTTTATATTTTAAAATAATGAACTTGATTTAGAGAAGAAATTTTGTGATTTCTTCTCTTTTTTGTTTTATATATTTGTATTTTAAAAGTTTTGAAATTACTTTATTTAAAAGTTTAGTAATTAGTATGAACAATGGACAATCGTTTTTAAATATGATATAATAGCTTTGCTAAAAAATTAATAGTATATGATTTTTATTATGAATATGGTAATAGGTCGGTCATAATGCTACATTTTATGGTTTTGGTAAATTTTGAAGTAAAATATAGCTTAAATTAATTTTTTGTTATTATATTATTTGGAGGGAATATATGTTCGGTTATTCAAAAAAAGAATTGAGTTGGATTTTGTATGATTGTGCGAATTCTGCTTATTCTATGGCAATTACTACGGCGTTGTTTCCAATTTATTTTGGAATGGTTGGCGGAAATGAAATGAATTTAGGCTATTACAATTCATTTGCCAGTATTATTATCGCTGTAATTAGTCCAATACTTGGAACTATAGCTGATTTTAAAGGCATGAAGAAAAAATTATTTACATTATTTTCACTTATTGCAATTTTTTCAACATTATTTTTATCATTTGCAGGAGAATTTGGCTTACCTTTATTAATGGCTTTTTTTGTTTTGGGCAGCGTAACTTTTGCAGGATCCAATATTTTTTATGATGCATTTTTAGTTGATGTAACTAATGATGAGAGGATGGATAAAATTAGTACAGCAGGATTTGCGTACGGATACATAGCCAGTGTTATACCATTTATGTTTTGTTTGGGAGCTGTTTTGATTTTCGGGATGAAAAATCCGTTAGGTTATCAAATAGGTTTTGTTATAACATCCGTTTGGTGGTTGACACTTACAATTCCAATGTATAAAAATATTGATCAAATATATGGAGTAGAACCTGTTCCTAATCCTGTTAGAGAAAGTTTTAGTACTGTTTTTCATACTTTAAAAAATATTGAGAAAAATAAGGTTGTAGTTATATTTTTGTGTTCTTATTTTCTATACATTGACGGAGTAGATACTATCATAAAGATGGTTATACCTTATGCTACATCTGTTTTAGATGCAGATAAGTTTAATACACTTGTACTTTTAGGAATTTTGATTTATGTTCAAATAGTGGCATTTCCTTTTGCTATTATTTATGGAAGATTGGCTAGTAAGTTTGGAACTAGGACTATGATTAAAGTAGGAATTATAACTTATATGGTTTCAGTAATATTTGCATATTTTATGAGCAACTTAGTTCATGTTTTCGTATTATCAACATTTATAGCCTCTGCTCAAGGTGGAATTCAAGCGTTGAGTAGAAGTTATTATGCAAAAATTATTCCAAAAGAAAATGCAAATGAATTCTTCGGTTTCTATAATATTTTTGGTAAGTTTGCTGCTATAATCGGACCTTTTATTATGAGTTTGATAACTACAATAACACATAATCCAAGATATTCAATTCTTGGCATAATTCCACTATTTGTTGTAGGTTATTTAATAATGTTGCAATTACCAAAGGAAGAAAGATAATGGTTTTTAAATATGATTCAAAAAACACTTGGAAAATGAAAAGTGAATTTAAAAAAAGTAAGTTTGATATAGATTTTGAGGCTTTAAAGAAAAAAGAATTAGAAATTTTAAAAAATTTTATTTCTTGTTGTGAAAAAATGAACTTAACTTATTATATTGCTTTTGGAACTTTGCTTGGAGCGATTAGACATAAAGGATTTATTCCATGGGATGACGATGTAGATGTTTGTATGCCAAGAGAAGATTATGATAGATTTATAAGAGAGGGTGGTAAATATTTGCCTGAAAATTATTTTATTCAGACAATGGAGTCGGATCCGAAATACGCTTTGAATTTTGCAAAACTTCGTGATAGTAATACAACTCTTTTTGAAAAACATGTAATTGACGTGGATATTAATCATGGGGTATTTATTGATATTTTTCCCTTAGATGGATACATTAAAGGTCAAAATAGAGTTTTAGATTTAAGAGTTAAGGAAAAACCTGTTTTTGAAGAGGCGGATACTAATGCTTTTTCAAATGCATTAAGTGGATTTGGCAAGAAATTTGTTTATAAATTAGGAGAAACTATTCCTAATAAATTAAAGACTGATATTTCAAAATTGTCTGTTCCAAAAGATAATCCAAAGTTTGAAGACTGTGAGTATGTTGTTTGTTTAGTTGATAATTTTTATATAATGCCTTTTAAAAGAGAATTATTAGGAAAAGGAGTAAAGGTTGATTTTGAAAATATAAAAGTTAATGCTCCGGAAAATTATGATGAATATTTAAGAGTTTTATATGGAGATTATATGAAATTACCCCCTGAAGATCAAAGAGAAAACCATCATAATTTTCATCTTGCAGATGTTAATAAAAGTTTCAGAGAATATCAGGAAAAAATTTAAGCTATGAGTAAAAACATAGCTTTTTTTTCTTGTTTTGTAGAATTTTTTAAAATTTTTTGATATAATAATTACAGTTTTGCACTATTTACTAATTATTTTAAATAAAAAATAGTATTATAAGTTTGTATTTTAAAATAAAGATTATTTTAAGGAGGTGTATTATGAAAGAAGTTGTTGATAAACTGGTTGAATGGCTTAGGAGTTCTGTTAAGGAAGCTAATTGTAAAGGGATAGTCTACGGTCTTAGCGGTGGAGTTGATTCAGCTGTTATTGCTGCACTTTCAAAACTAGCCTTTGATGATGAATCTTTAGCTATTATGATGCCTATAAACAGTTGTGAAGAAGATGAAAAAGACGCTAAGTTGGTTATAGATAAATTTAAACTTAATGCAATTAAGATTGATTTATCTAAGACTTATTCTGTTTTTACAGATTCTGTTGAAAAAGGGGATAATTCAATGGCTTATGCTAATATTAAGCCAAGACTTAGAATGACTACTTTATATTATTATGCGCAATTAAAAAGATATTTAGTAGTTGGAACAAGTAACAAATCAGAATTTACTGTTGGATATTTTACAAAATATGGAGATAGTGGCTCTGATCTTATGCCTCTTGTAGATTTTACAAAGAGAGAAATTTTTGAACTTGCAAAATTTTTGAAAGTTCCGGATAAAATAATTCAAAAGCCCCCAAGTGCAGGACTTTTTGAAAATCAAACAGATGAAGACGAGATGGGATTTTCCTACGATGATTTAGAAAAGTTTATAAATGGTGAAAAATTAGATAAAAATATAGAGGAAAAAATAAAAAAAATGGTGAAAATTTCGGAGCACAAGAGAAATTTTGCAAAAGGATTTAGGAGGTAATTATGTCAGGACATAATAAATGGAGTACGATTAAACATAAAAAAGGAAAAGAAGATGCAAGAAGGGGAAAAATATTTACAAAACTTGCGCGTTATATAATTGTTGCAGTTAAAGAAGGAGGAGCGGATCCTGAATACAATCCTTCTTTAAAAACTGCAATAGAAAAAGCTAAGGCAGAAAATATGCCAAATGATAATATCGAAAGAGCATTGAAAAAAGGCGCCGGAGATGGAGATTCCAGTAATTATGAAACTATAATATATGAAGGTTATGGACCTGAAGGTATAGCAGTTGTGGTTGAATGTCTAACAGATAATAGAAATAGAACAGCTGCAGATGTAAGACATGCATTTGATAAACATGGTGGAAATTTGGGGCAAAACGGATCTGTTTTGTTTATGTTTGAAAAAAAAGGTGTAATAGTAATTTCAAGAGATCAAGCAGAGGAAGATGATTTGATGGACTTTGCTTTAGAAAATGGAGCCAGTGATTTTGAATCAGATGAAGAAGTTTATACAATTTATTCTGAAGTTTCTGACTTCATTACTTTAAGAGATGCACTACAAGAAAAAGGATATACTTTTAGTGCCTGTGAGTTGGAATATGTTCCAAATAATAATTCACAGATTTCTAATCCAGATAATATAAAGAAAATGGTTAAGATGATAGACCAACTTGAAGATAATGACGACGTTCAAAATGTTTATCATAATTGGGAAATACCTGAAGATTTAGATATAGAATAATATGAAAAAAATATTTGCTTTTTTGATTTCTATTAGTATAATTTTATTTGTTTTATTATATTCAATAGATTTTATGGCTAAGGATATTTCTTATTATAATAATTTTCATAGAGATTATAAGATTGAAAAAGAGTCAGGACTTTCTAAAGAATGGATAGAAGGTGCAAGTAATTCACTGGTTGAATTTATTAAAAGTGGAGATAAAGAAGTTTTAAAAAATCATTTTAATAAAAAAGAAATTTCTCATATGGAAGACGTATATAAACTATTTAAACTTGATAGAATAGTTTATACATCTTTGTTTATAATTACCTTATTGGTAGTTATATATAAATTATTTAAAAATGATTTTTTGTTCTTCATGTATATAAGAAAGTATATTTTAATAGCATATATATCTGTAATTTCTTTTTTAGGCATCTGTTCTTTATTTTTTTCTGAAAGTTTTGTGTATTTTCATAAACTATTTTTTAATAATGATTTATGGCTTTTAGATTATGAGACAGACTTAATGATAAGAATTTTACCGGAAGAATTTTTCTTTGTTTTATTTTTAAATGTAATTGTATTATCTACAGTGTTCGTTTTTTCAATTTATATTTTTCTTAAACTTAAAGATTATGAATACAATTAGGAGGAAATATGGAAGTAAAAATTGATAGAGTTGCTTTTTCTTTATTTGGAATTGATATAATGTGGTATGCAATTATCATCTGTTTTGGTATTATGGCAGGACTTTTTGTAGCAACAAAAAACTCCAAACTTAGAAATATTGAAGAGGATGAAATTTCAAACCTTTTGCTTTTTGCTTTACCTATCAGTGTAATTGGGGCAAGAATATATTATGTAATATTTGAATGGGAAAGCTATAAAGGCGATTTTTTATCTATAATTAATATAAGAGAAGGTGGGCTTGCAATATATGGAGCTGTAATCGCAGCAGTTGTTGTAGTTTATTTTTTCAGTAAATATAAAAAAATTGATTTTAGAGATTTAGCTGATGTTTGTGCACCCGGACTTATACTTGGTCAAGCAATAGGAAGATGGGGAAATTTTATAAATCAAGAAGCTCATGGAACTGAAACTACATTGCCTTGGGCAGTTATTATAGATGGGAAAAAATACCATCCGACATTTTTATATGAATCAATTGGAAATTTTCTAATTTTTATATTTTTAATGATATATATGAGAAAATGCCAAAAGAAAAAAGGTGAAATTATTCTCCTTTATGCAATTTTATATGGAATTGTAAGATTTTTTGTTGAAGGTTTGAGAACTGACAGTCTGATGTTTTTAGGATTTAGAGTTTCACAAGTTTTATCACTTATTGGAGTTATTGTTGGAACTATACTTTTCTTTTTAAATAGAAAATATGGAAAAGACATTAATAATTAATAATTAATAATTTAATACTTTTAAAAAATTTTTTAACTACATGGATTTATTCTATGTAGTTTTTTTATAAAATTTTTGTAAAAAAACAGTAAAAAGTTTTTAATTTTTTAAGATTTTTTAGTGAAATTCCTCCACTTTTTTAATATTTTTTTATAATTGTTGAAATTTTAATGTTTTTTTCTAAAAAAATTTATAAAAATTTTTACAAAAAGGGTTGCAAAATATGAAAAAATAGTATAAAATATAAGTGTAATAAAAAATGTGGTTCAATATGGAGTGAAATGGAGTTAGTTTTTTAGGAGGTGATGGCATTGTTTATTGGAGATTTTCCACATACTTTAGATGATAAAGGCAGACTGATTATGCCATCAAAATTCAGAAATGAATTAGGAACTAATTTTGTAGTAACTCGTGGACTTGAAGGCTGTTTATTTGTATTTACAGAAAGAAAATGGGCTGAATTTACTGAGCAACTTAATTCAAAAGGTTTCAGTAAAAAAGATGTTCGTTCAATTACCAGATTCTTTTGTAGCTGTGCAATGAATGCAGACCTGGATAAGCAAGGAAGATTTTTAGTAAATAAAAATTTACGTGAATTTGCAGAAATTGAAAGAGATGTAATGATTATCGGAGTTTCAGATAGAATTGAAATTTGGTCTAAAGAAAAATGGGATGAATATAGCAAAGCAGAATATAGTGATGATAATATTATGTCTGAAAGATTTGATGGTCTTGATTTTTAAAGGATTTATTTATGGAATTTAATCATATACCGATAATGTTAAATGAAGTAATAGATAATTTGAATATTAAACCTAATGGAATTTATGTTGATTTGACTGTTGGTGGTGCAGGTCATTCAACAGAAATATTAAGAAGAATAAAAAATGGAAAACTTATTTGCGTTGATCAAGATGAAGAAGCATTGTCAGTTGCTAGAGATAGACTTTTAAAAATTTCAGATAATGTTTTGTTTTATAAAAGCAATTTTGAAAATTTTAAAGAAATATTAGATTACTTTGGAATTGATAAAGTTGATGGTGTTTTATTAGACATCGGTGTTTCTTCATATCAAATAGACAATGGTCAAAGAGGTTTTTCTTATATGATAGATGCTCCATTGGATATGAGAATGGATAGAGATCTAAAAAAGAGTGCATTTGATGTTGTAAATTATTACAATTCTGAAGATTTGGAATATATTTTTTATAATTATGGTGAAGAAAAATGGACAAAAAGAATTGTAGAATTTATTGTTAATTATAGAAAAGAAAAGTTAATAGAAACTACCTTTGAATTGGTCGATATTATTGAAAGAGCAATTCCAAAAGCAGTTAGAGCTAAAGGAGGACATCCTGCAAAGAGAGTGTTCCAAGCTATAAGGATTGAGGTTAACAGAGAACTTGAAGTTATTAAGAAAGTTATTCCTGATATTGTAGAAAGACTAAATAAAAACGGTAGATTATGTATTATAACTTTTCATTCTTTGGAAGATAGGATTGTTAAGGATTCGTTTAAAGAATTGGCAAGAGGTTGTATTTGCCCTAAAGAATTATATGTATGTGTTTGTAATAATAAACCAAAAATAAAAATCTTAACAAAAAAGCCTTTAGTACCTTCCGAAGAAGAAATGAACAGAAATCCCAGATCAAAAAGTTCAAAATTGAGGATTTGTTCAAAAATTTAGGAGGATGATTTATATGAGCACGGCTCAAGTAAAATATATCAATGTTTCAGGCGAGAGAATTTCAGAGAAAAACAAAAAAGCCTACGGAATTACCAGAGAATCCAGTTTATATAAAAATATTACACTTTTTATATTCACTTTTATTACATTAATTTTTAGTGTAGTAATTTTATATGGATATCTAAATATTGCTCAACAAAATAGAATAATAAATACACTAAACTCTGAAATTCGCTCGTTGGAAACTGAAAGAGATGATAATAATATGAAACTTGAGCCTTATAAATCTGTAGATAGGATTGCAAAACTTGCAAGGCTTAACTATAATATGGATTTTCCTAAGAAGGAACAAGTTAAATATTTGGATAAGATTGATTAATTTATTAAACTTAGACAAGAGGAGTTTAAATGAAAAACAAGAAATATATTATTAAAAATAAAACAGTCTCTTCTCGTTCGGCTGTTTTATTTTTTATTTTTATAATAATTTTTAGCACTATAATTGCTAAATTAGCATATTTACAGTTGTATTCAAAAAATAAATACAGTGTTGAACAATTTAAAGATTCAGTTAGCTATACACCGCTTGAAGCAAAAAGAGGTTCCATTTTTGATAGAAATGGGAATACATTGGCTAAGAGTATAAGTGTATATAATGGTTATTTTTCGACTCTTGATTATAACCGCTATAAAAAATCCAACGGAAAGATTAAAGATACAGAAACAAAAAAATTGGATAAAATTTTTGATATATTGCAGTTGAATAAAGAAGAAATTTTTGAAAAAGCTGATCAATATAATAATTTGTTAATAAAAAAAGGTATTACAGAAGAACAAAACGCTACTATAAAATCAAAAAATTCGCTTATAGTGAGTGTTAATAGTAATAAGGAAGTTTATTTTTCTGTATTGGAATATGACAAATTTAAACTTTATTCTCAAAAAGCTAAAGAGACAGAAGAAAAAAAATTAGATGAAATTTTTTCTGTCCTTGAGCTTGATAAGAAAAAAGTATTCGACAGAGCAGATAGAGGAACTAATTTTAAAATAAAAAAGAGTATAAGTCCTGAATTAGCAAAAGAAATTAAGGATATAAATTCTTCTATAATCAGTGTTGAGATTGAACAAAGCAGAAACTATTTAGATGGAACTTTGGCACCTTTTGTAGTTGGACATGCTAACGAAAACGGAGGACAAAGCGGCATTGAAAATTTTTTGAATGATACTCTTTCAGGAACAAACGGATCTAAAAGAGTTATAAGAGAAAATCTTAACAAATCTGTTGAGGACGTCATTGAAGCAAAAGATGGAAAAGATTTATATTTAACTATAGATAGTACAATACAAAAGTATGTCGCGGAATATGGGCAAAAATATTTTGAAGAAGAAAAACCCATCAAGATGAGTGTTATAGTTTCAGATGTAACAAACGGTGATATAATTGCGATGGATAGTTTTCCAAAATATGATAACAATAATCCTACAGTTCCACTTGATAACAATGCGATTAAAGAATTTGAAAATTTAGATGAAAAAGAAAAATTGAAAAAAATATTTTCAATGTGGAGAAATCCTGCTGTCAGTGATGTTTATGAACCAGGTTCTGTATTTAAACTTATAACAGCATCTTCATCTTTAGAGGAAAAGACAGATACTTTAGATTCAACTTTTTTTTGTAATGGATTTATAAGAGATATTCCGGGAGTTACACTCAGATGTTTTAATTGGCAAAATCCACACGGGAAAGAAACTTTTACCGAGGCGTTAGATAACAGTTGTAACCCCGCCTTTGTGCAAATGGTTAGACATTTGGGAAAAGAAAAATTTTATAGATATATTAATGGCTTCGGATTTGGCAATAAAACAGGGATAAATTTGCCGGGAGAATCTAACGGGAAAATTCCGAAGTCTTTATCAGATATAGGAGCAGCAGAACTTGCTACAATGAGTTATGGACATGGAATTTCTGTAACTCCTATTCAAATGATTATGGCTGCAAATGCTGTTGTTAATGGTGGGTATTTATTAGAACCGCAAATTAATGTTAAAAACGTCGAAAAAGATTCAGATAATAAAATTAAAATAAAAGAAAATGAAGCTATTGTTAAAAATCAAATTATTTCAAAAGAAACAAGTGATAAAATGAGAGTGTTAATGGAGCATGGTGTAACTGACGGAATAGTAAACAAGGTTTATTCTAATAATGTCAGAATTGGAGGAAAGTCCGGCACAACAATAAAAGCTGTAAATGGTAAATATGATGATAAAAAGACTGTTGCCTCATTGTATATTGCTTTTCCTATTGAAAATCCAAAATACAGTATTTTAATTGTGTTTGATGAACCTAAAGCAAATTCAGGTGGTACCAGTGTTTGTGCTCCTTTAGCTAAAAAACTAGCCGAAGAAATAGCTGAGTATAAACAATTGACTAAAAAAAATGATAATAACAGCATAGTTAGAAAAACAAAAGTTCCGGATGTTAGAGGACTTACATTAGAATATGCTACAGAACTTTTAAAAGGACAGTATTTAAATTACAGTATAGATAGTTCTGCTTCGCCAAAGTCTATAGTTACCAGACAAAGTGAGGATCCTGAAAAGAGTTTGGTTGAAGGAAGTACAGTTAAGCTAACCGTTTCAGATGATGAAGATACAAAGTTACGTGTTGTCGATTTTTCAAAAATGAACTATCAACAGGCTATAGACGTCGCAAATAAGATGGGATATAAATATAAAACTTCAGGTGGTAAAGGAAAATTTGTGTCTTCGAATAAAGAAATAGGAAGTTATATTTCAAAAGATGAAGAAATAGTATTGACCTTTGAAGATTAATTTAGGAGATGGAATAAATGAGAATATCAAATTTTACAATATGGAGTATTTTATTTAGCTTTTTTTTAACAATTATTATAGCAAAATATTCTATTCCATATTTAAGAAAATTTAAATTAGGTCAAAATATAAGAGATGACGGTCCTCAGAGTCATTTATCCAAAGCGGGAACACCAACAATGGGAGGAATATTTTTTGTAATTGCAATAATTCTTACGACATTTTGTTTAGGCAATTTTTCTAAAGAAGTATTTGCTGTATTAATCGGTATGTTAGGTTTTACGCTTATTGGATTTTTAGATGATTTTTTTAAACTTGTTATGAAAAGATCTTTGGGTCTTACAGAAATTCAAAAATTGATAATCCAATTTATAATAAGCATAGTTGTAATTTTATTTATAGAAAAAGTAGTAGGAACAGATTTAAGATATCAGTTAATTCCTTTTGTAAAAGGAGCAGTTAATTTTGGCTGGATTATTTATCCTATACTGATTTTTGTAATGATAGGAACTGCAAATGCTACTAATTTAACTGATGGATTGGATGGACTTTCATCTTCTGTATCAATTCCCGTATTTTTAGGACTTGGATTGATAAGTTTTTCAAGATTTCCGGGTGTTGGAGTATTCTCTTTAGCTTTTATGGCAAGTTTAATGGGCTTTGTTATGTTTAATTCATATCCTGCCAGAGTTTTTATGGGCGATACCGGATCAATGGCTTTGGGGGGAGCTATAGCAACAATATGTATATTAAATGGAATAATTTTTTACTTGCCTATTATTGGCGGGATATATGTTATGGAAGCATTATCTGTTATTATTCAAGTTGTTAGCTATAAAACAAGAAATAAGAAAAGAGTTTTTTTGATGAGTCCGATACATCATCATTATGAATTGAAAGGATATAAAGAACCGCAAATAGTTACAGCTTTTGCTGTAATTAGCGGAATGTTGTCAATTATATCTGTATATTTATTTTTTAGTATTTAATTAGGAGTTAGTTTATGGAAATTGTAAATAAAAGAGTTTTGGTTATTGGATTAGGTTTATCAGGAATTTCAACCATAAAAACTCTTAGTTCTTTGAAAGCTGATGTTTATTGTTATGATGATAAAGACGAATCAGAATTACAAAATGTTTTTGAAAAACTTGAAAAATTTAATTATAAATTTATAAAAAATTACAAAGATTATTATTTTGATTTTATAGTTAAAAGTCCCGGAATTAAACCTACTAATGAAATAATCGAATATTTTTATAATAAAAAAGTTCCAATATATACGGATTTGGAATTAGCATATACTCTATTTCCAGAAAGAAAAATTATTGCAATTACAGGAACTAATGGTAAAACTACCACAACAAGTTTAGTTGGAGAAATTTTTAAAACTGCAAATATCAAATCAAAAGTGGTAGGAAATATTGGCGTAGGAATGCTATGGGAAATTTTTAATTCAGATAAAGAAACTGTAAATATTATAGAAGTTAGCAGTTTTCAATTGCATAACATTGAAAAGTTTAAACCATTTATAGCATCTATTGGCAATATAACTCCGGATCACATTGATTGGCATGGAAGTTTTGAAAATTATATAGAAGATAAATTAAAAATATTTAAAAACATGGATAAAAATGGGAATCTAATTTTAAATATTGATGATGAAATTTTGAATAAAATAAATGTAGAAAATACAAATGTAACAACAATTTCATTAAAAAATAAAAAGGCAGATTTTTATTTGAGTGAAAATAATTTTTATCATAATGATAAAAGACTTTTTTCTATGAAAGATTTGAAAATTTTAGGAAGACATAATGCTCAAAATGTTTTAATTTCTTTGGCAATCTGTTATAATTATGGTATAATCATAGATACCATAATTTTTGCATGTAAAAATTTTGGTGGCGTTGAACATAGAATTGAGTTTGTTAGAGAATTAAATGGGATAAAGTTTTATAATGACTCTAAAGGAACAAATGTAGATTCAACTATAAAAGCTATTGAAGCTTTAGAAAAGCCTATTATATTAATCGTAGGTGGATATGATAAAAATGTGGATTTTAATCCGTTGTTTGAAAGTTTTAATGGTAAGGTAAAGACACTAATTTTAGTTGGAGATACAAAATATAAATTTTATGATAGTGCAAAGAAAAATGGATTTGAAAATAATATAATTGTTAATGATTATAGAGAAGTTGTAGAAAAATGCTTTGAAATTGCGGAAAATGGAGATAATGTTTTACTTTCTCCGGCATCTGCAAGCTGGGATATGTTCAAAAGTTACGAAGAAAGAGGAAATTTATTTAAAAAATTGGTAAATGAATTATAATGATTAAGTTTGATAAATACACAAAAAAAATGGTTATGGTTGTACTGTTTTTACTTCTTTTTGGAAGTATAATGGTTTTTAGTACAAGTTGGCCTTATAGCTATAGACTAAAAGGAAATGAGATAGATATAATAAAAAAACATGTAATATTTGTGTTTCTATCTATTTTATTTATGTTTTTGGTTTCGTATGTAAATATTGTAAGATTTAAAAAATATAGCAAAAGAATTTTTATATTTTCGTTTTTTGTGGGATTTTTAGTATATTCCCCGCTTGGAATTAATATTTATAATGCAAGAAGATGGATAGGAGTAGGTGGTTTTACTTTTATGCCTTCTGATTTTATGAAGATTGCTTCTATAATGCTAATGGCATATATTATTGATAAGTATAAAAATAAATTTACTTTTAAAAATGTGTTTTTTAAATATTTAGCGATAGTCGGGTTAGCTTCGTTTTCTGTTATGATTCAGCCGGATCTTTCAAACACATTGATAATAATCGGAACTTTAACTGCTATGTATATAATTGCAGGTATGGACAAAAAAGCAATATTGTTCTCAGGAATGGGAATATCAATTGCAAGTTTTGCAGCTGTATATTTTTTAAATTCTGGATATAGCAGAACGAGTAGAATTCAAGCGTTTATCAATCCATTAAAATATAGAGATTCAAAATCTTGGCAACTTATAAAATCACTTTTTGCAATAACAAATGGCTCTCTTTGGGGTGTTGGTCTTGGAAATGGAAGACAAAAATATACTTTATCTGAGGCACATAATGATTTTATTTTTGCAACTATTGCAGAAGAATTTGGATTTATAGGTTCTGTGTTTTTAATTGGAGTGTATATTTATTTGGCATATTTAGGAATAATGATTTCAAGATATATAAAGAATTTATATGGAAAAATGATAGTACTGGGAATAACATTCTCAATCGGATTACAAACATTAGTAAATATAGGAACAGCTACCGGAACAATTCCTCCTACCGGAGTAACTTTACCTTTTGTCAGTTATGGTGGCTCATCTTTAGTTATGACTTCAATAATGATTGGGATTATTTTAGGAATTGTCAGATATGATATTAAAGGGAGATAATATGAGAGTTGTAATATCAGGGGGAGGTACAGGAGGACATATATATCCTGCTGTTGCAATAATTGAAGAATTAAAAAGAAGAGACGAAAATATAGAAATTTTATATATAGGTTCTAAAAACAGTATGGAAAGTGAATTAATTCCAAGTTTAAATATAAATTTTAAATCTATTGAGGTTATGGGACTTCCAAGAAAAATTAATAAGAAATTTTTTAAATCAGTTTTTATTTTATTTAAAGGATTATCTCAAGCAAAAAAAATATTAAAAGAATTTAAACCTGATATTGTTATAGGAACAGGAGGTTTTGTAACGGGACCCGTTTTGTATAAAGCTCATAAACTTGGTATTTATACAATATTTCACGAACAAAATAGTTATCCGGGAATTACGAACAGAATCTTATCAAGATATGTGGATTCAATGGCTGTTACTTTTAGAGAGTCAATTAAGTTTTTTAAAAATAATGAAAAATGTGTTGTTACAGGAAATCCTATTAGAAATAGATTTCAAAATTTAGATAGAAAAGAATCTCTAAAGTTTTTTGAACTTGATGAAGATTCTAAAAATATTTTTTCCTTTGGAGGAAGTAATGGAAGTGAAGAGCTTAATAAAGCAATTTTAGGAATTTTGGATAAATTTTATGATAATAATAAAATTTCTTTAATTCACGTAACAGGAAAAAGCAACTATGATAAATTTTTAGAAGAAATAAAAAATAAAGATATAAAAGTAGGTAGAAATGTAAAAATTTTACCATATATGATTGAAATGGATAAAGCTTATGGAGTTTCAGATTTGGTTATAACAAGTTCCGGAGCAATAACATTAGCTGAGATATCAAAAATAGGTTTGGCAAGTATACTAATACCAAAAGCATACACTACAGAAAATCATCAAGAATTTAATGCGAGAGCATATAAAGATATTGGTGCATCTGAGCTTATACTCGAAAAAGAGTTAAATTCTGATTTATTATGGGAAAATATAGAAAAAATAATTTTTGATAATAATAGACTTGAACAAATGAAGGAAAATACTAAAAAGTTTGCAATGCCTAATGCAGTAAATGATTTTGTTTCAATATTTTATGATAAATTTAAAGGGAGATAGATATGTCTGGCAATAACAAAGGAAAAAAACCTAAAATATTTGTAAAAAAGAGACCTGATAAGATTGATGCAGTACATGATGAATTTTATGAATATGACAACTTAAAATCTAAAAATAACACTTTAGATGAATCATTTTTTGAGGATTTTAAGAGTGTAGATTTTGACCAAATGAATTACGATAAAGAACATGTTCCTTCTGAAGATATAGGAGATGAAGATGTTCCATCAGCAGACATCATAGAAGATGAGGTTATTCAAGAAATTCCTGAAAAAACTGTAGATGCAGGAGAAAATACAGATAAAATTGTGGAAGACAAAACAGATAAGATTGTGGAAGATGTTAGCACATCGGAACAATTTGATTCTGACGATGACGATTTTGGAAGTTTAGAATCAGAAAATGAAGATTTTATTTTAAAAGAAGAACCGAAAGCTGTATTATCCGACGAAAAAAGTAAAGATGAAGCTATTGCTTTTGAAGATAAAGATGAAAAAGATTCAATATTTGATCAATATGGGATATCTAATGATGAAG
The DNA here is from genome assembly GCF_035282565.1 of Parvimonas sp. D9. NCBI lineage: Bacteria > Bacillati > Bacillota > Tissierellia > Tissierellales > Peptoniphilaceae > Parvimonas > Parvimonas sp. D9. The sequence continues at coordinate 108,175 of NZ_JAYKBM010000005.1, forward strand.
AGTTAGCAAAAGAGGAAAATTATGATTCTTTATTTGAAAAAGATGAAAGTACTCACAACGAATTAGAAGATGATGAAGATGACGATGACGATTTTGGAAGTTTAGATGACGAGATTAAAACCGGTCAAATAAATTACGTAAATGTTAGTCAAAAGCCAAATTATTATAACGAATTAAAAGATACTACAGATGAATTAGAAGATGATGAAGATGACGATGAATATTATATAGACAGAAAAGGCAGAAAGAAGAAAAGAAGAAAAGGAATTAGAATATTTTTTAAATTCTTATTGGCATTTTTGTTAGCTTGTATGGCAATAATGGTCTATTTTGGATTAACCCATGATTTGTTTAAGATTGATTACATAAATGTAGTTGGTAATGTTGCAAATGAAAGAGAAATTTTAATTTCTAAAAGTGGTGTTAGCGTTGGAGACAATATATTTCTAGCATCTTCAAGTAAAATTAAGAAAAATTTAAAAGAGCTTTCAAATATTGAGGATGTAAAGGTAAGAAAGAATTATCCAAATATAATTGAAATAGAAGTAAAAGAAAATTATGTTAGTGCCTATATAAATACAGCAAGCGGGCTAACAACTATTGATAATTACGGTAAAGTTAAGGAAGTTGCTACGGATAACTCTAAAGCATCAGGAGCACAATTAAAAGGAATCAGCGAAACAGGATTAAAGGTAGGAGAAGATTTTTCTAAGGATGAAACGAAAGTTAAGTTTTTATTGAATATTTTGACTAAAGAATATTATTCTGACATTGTTAGTATTGATTTTACAAATGATAAAGAAATAATAATAGAATTAAAAAACTCTTTAAAAGTAACTTTTGGAGATTTAAATGACTATACTAAAAAGACGCAAATAATTGGAATTTTAATTAAAAAAATTCAACTTGAAGGAATAAATGCAAAGGAAATTATACTAAATGTAGGAGATAATCCAATAATTGTAAAAAAATAGTAGAATTTTATTTAAAAATTTAGTATAATAACATTGGTTACCTAAAAAATAAATATAAAATAATATAGGAGGAAATAAAAATGGCATTTGAGATGGAAGTATATGGAAATGACTTAGCTAAAATTAAAGTTTTTGGTATTGGTGGTGGTGGAAACAACGCCATCTCAAGAATGAAACAATCTGGACTAAGAGGAGTTGACTTTGTAGCAGTAAATACAGATAGACAAATTTTAAATTCTATTGATATAGAAACCAAAATTCAAATAGGGGAAAAATTAACAAGAGGACTTGGCGCTGGTGCAAATCCATCTGTTGGTGAAAAAGCTGCAGAAGAAAGTAAAGAAGAAATAATGAGAGCTCTTGAAGGAACCGATATGGTTTTTGTAACTGCCGGTATGGGTGGTGGAACAGGAACGGGTGCTGCTCCGATAGTTGCTAGTATTGCTAAAGAAATGGGAATTCTAACTGTAGGTGTAGTTACTAAACCATTTACTTTTGAAGGAAGAAAAAGAGCAATTCAAGCAGAACAAGGAATAGAAGCACTTAAAGAAAAAGTTGATACATTAATAACTATTCCAAATGATAAACTAATCCAAATTTCTGAAAAGAGAACTACTATGTTAGAAGCATTTGCTAAGGCAGATGAAGTTTTGATGAATGGTATTCAAGGTATTTCTGATTTAATTGCTGTTCCTAGCGTAATAAACTTGGATTTTGCAGATGTAAAATCAGTAATGCAAGATCAAGGCGTTGCTCATATGGGAATTGGTATAGCAAGCGGAGAAAATAGAGCTATTGAAGCTGCAAAAATGGCAATTAACAGTCCATTGCTTGAAACTTCTATTGATGGTGCCAAAGCTGTTCTTCTTAATGTTACAGCTGCGAATGTCGGACTTTTTGAAGCACATGAAGCTGCAGAGTTAATTAGAGAAGCCATTGATGGAGATGCTAATGTTATTTTTGGTACAGGAGTTGATGAATCACTTGGAGACAATATCAAAATTACTGTTATTGCAACAGGATTCGATCCGCTTGTAGCCGGAGGGATTAGAAAATCATCAGGTGTTGAAAAAAAATCCTCTTTAGATAAAAAAGATGATGGATTAGATTTAGATATTCCAAGTTTCTTAAGATAATGAAGTGTCCTAATTGCGGAGCGGAAACTACGAGGGTTTTAGATTCAAGAAATTCGAATGATAAAACTTATGTCAAGAGAAGAAGAGTTTGTGAAATTTGTAATTATAAGTTTACTACTTATGAAAAAATGCCGGAGTTTGTAATTTTTGTATTAAAAAAAGATGGTTCCAGACAAATTTTTTCGAGGAATAAAGTTTTTGCAGGTATAAAAAAATGCTGTGAAAAAAGAAATATTCAAGATAAAGAAATAGAGTCCGTTATAGATAGTATTGAGATGGATATAAGGCAGAATTATAAAAATGAGATTAAATCTACTCAGATTGGGGAGTTGGTTTTAAAATATTTAAAATCACTTGATGAGGTTTCTTATATTCGTTTTGCCGCGGTATATAAAGAATTTAAAGATATAAAGGCATTTTTGGAATATTTACAAAAAGAATTTTAAGGGGTGAGTGAGAAATTCATCTCTTTTTTTATGAAATAATATAATTTTATAGAATATATTTATCAATAAAGTAACAAGAGATAGCTAGTTATTGTCAATTTTAATTTATTTTTTTTTCAAATTATGATAAAATAATAGTGGATTATGGTTAAGATTCTAATTTATTTTTGACTTAAATATCGGAGGGGTATTTTATGAAAAAAAATATTAAAAATATAATTATTCTAGTTTTAATTATAGAAATTGTGGGATTAGGATTGATTTTTTATCAATCAAGTCTTGAAAGAGCAAAAGTGAGGAAAGAAAGAGAAAAATATTATATAGTTACAGATATAAATAATAATGATGTCTTAAAAATTGAAAAAAAATATTTATCTCCTCAAGAATTGAATAAGATAGTAATTACTAAAGCCGGAAATGATAAAAAATATATTATAGAAGATAAAAAATTAATGGGGGATATTATTTCAAAGTTTGAATTTAGTAAATTTGTTTCTAATTCCGAACTTACTATGGGAACAGAGGATATAACTATAACTTTTGAAAATAATAATAATGTATTCAGTATTTCTTTATCTGCAGAAGACAGGACGGCTACTTTAAAGTATAATGAATATTCTTTTCTAGTAACCGTTACTGATGATTTTTATAATTTTGTTTATGAGTTGTATTCTAAAATTTCTTAGAATTGGAGTTTATTATGAACATAAAAGAATTAATTGAAAAGCATGGGGGCACAAATGAAAATTGGTTAATTTTAGAGTACTTAACGGGAAAAAAGTCTGTTGAATTAAAAATGGATTTAAGATTTTGTGTTGATTCTATATATAATGATTTTTTAGAAATAATTGAAAAAAGGAAACAAAATTATCCTTTACAATACATTTTCGGAAAATGGGAATTTTATGGTTTGGAGTTGTTTGTTGATGAATCTGCTTTAATTCCAAGATTTGAGACTGAAATTTTGGTTGATGAAATTTTAAAATTGGATTGTAAAAAGGATAAAATTTTAGATATAGGCTGTGGAAGTGGAGCTATAAGTCTTGCACTGGCTGATAATTTGAAAAAATCGTATGTTTATGGTATTGATATAAACAAAGAAGCTATAAAATTATCAAATAAAAATAAAGAGAAGTTGAATCTAAAAAATGTGGATTTTTTTGAAAGTGATATTTTTTCAAATATAAAGGAGAAAAATTTTGATATTATAGTTTCAAATCCTCCTTATATTGATGAGATCGATATGAAAACACTGGAAAAAGAATTATCTTTTGAGCCTCAAAATGCCTTATATGGTGGAAAAGATGGATTATTCTTTTATAAAAAAATAATTTCGGGTTCTTTGGATTATTTATCTGCAAATGGAGTTTTAGCTTTTGAAATAGGATATAATCAAATGAAAATTATTTCTAATTTACTAATTGAAAATGGATTTGAAATTTTACTTCAAAAAAAAGATTTTGCAGGTTTTGATAGAATAATAATAGGTAAGAGGAGATAAAATGAGTTTAATTAGCTTGTTTTTAGTGTTTTTATTCATTGGAGCATATAATTTTGGTGGAGGATATGCAATGATTCCACTGATTATATCTATGGTTGTAGATAAATATGGTTGGATTGGAATGAATGACTTTATAAATTTTGTTACAATTTCACAAATAACACCAGGTCCAATTGCGATAAATCTTGCAACATTTGTAGGATATACTGTAGGTAACGGAGTTATTGGATCTATTATAACTACTATGGCAGTTGTTTTACCAAGTTTTATTTTAATTACTTTAATTGTTTTTTTTATGCAAAAATTTAAAGATAATGTACATATAAAGAACTTTTTTGTTGGGATCAGACCTGTCGTACTTGGATTGATTGCATCTAGTTGTGTGTCTGTTATTGATTCTGACTTTTATACTATATATTCGATAATTACTTTTGGAATAATATTTTACTTAACTACTTATAAAAATTTACATCCGATAATTGCAATTTTTTTAACTGGTATAATCGGAATGTGGATTATTTAGGAGGTAATTATGTTATTTCAATTATTTAAGACGTTTTTGTGGATAAGCACTCTGACGGTTGGTGGTGGAGCTGCGATGATTCCGGTTATAAATAAAGAAATTGTGGAAAAAAGGAAATATATGACTCAAGAAGAATTTTTAGATGCACTTGGAATAGCACAAAGTGTTCCGGGCGTTTTAGGTTGTAATATAAGCATTATAGTAGGATATAAGTTAAAAGGCTTGGCAGGAGCATTGGTTTGCTTGTTCTGTTCAATTTTTCCCGCTTTTTTGTCAATTCTTATAATTGCTATATTTTTCAAAGATATGAGTGCGAATTACTATGTAAGTAAATTTTTTGTCGCTGTTAAACCCGCTTTAATTGCAGTTTTAGCATCAGCTGTTATAATACTTGGGAAAAAGACGAAATCTCAAGCTATTCATTATTTAATTAGCTTTATAGTTTTAATTTTAGTAAGTTATTTTAAAATAAGTCCTTTTCTTGTAATATTTTTGGGCGGTTTTGGATATGTTTTATATTGCAAGTATTTAGTGGATAGACATTAACAAATATGATAAAATATTTGTATAAATTTGGAGGAAATTATGATTGATGATAGATATGATGAAGAAAAAGATAATATAATGCAGGAAAAGAATGAAAAGAATTTTGGAAAAATATTCTGGGATTATGCAAAAGTTATAATTCTTGCACTTTTAATAAGTTTTGGAATAAAAACATTTGTCGTTACAAGCACTATTGTAGATGGAAGAAGTATGAATCCGACAGTAAATCATGGAGATAGACTTATGGTTAATAAATTGTTTTTTATGAAAAAGAATATAACTCGTGGAGATATAATCGACTTTTATGTTCCTGATGCAAAGAAATACTACTTAAAGAGAGTTATTGCAGTTGAAGGAGATACTGTTGAAATAATTAATGATAGAGTTTATTTGAATGGAAAAATGTTGGAAGAGAACTATGTAAGTACAAATGTTACAACTCCACATAATAATACTACAAAATGGGAAGTTCCTAAAGGATATGTTTTCGTTTTGGGGGATAATAGGTCAAATAGTAGAGATGGTAGAGATTTAGGAGTTATTCCAAGATCGGATATTGTTGGAAAAATTATATTTAGATATTATCCTTTTAATAATTTTGGAGGGTTAAAATAATTTATGAAAATAGAACAGAAGAATATTAGAAATTTTTCTATAATTGCACATATAGATCATGGAAAATCAACTCTTGCTGATAGATTAATAGAAAAAACAGGAATGATGACTAAAAGAGAAATGGAAGAGCAGGTTTTAGATAGTATGGATCTTGAGAGAGAAAGAGGAATTACTATTAAGCTAAAAGCTGTAAAACTTTTCTACAAAGCAAAAAACGGAGAAACTTATGTTTTAAATCTTATTGACACTCCGGGACATGTTGATTTTACTTATGAAGTATCAAGAAGCCTTGCCGCTTGTGAAGGAGCTATTTTGGTTGTTGATGCAACTCAAGGTGTTGAAGCTCAGACTCTTGGAAATGTATATTTAGCATTAGAACAAGATTTAGAAATTTTACCGGTTATAAATAAAATAGATTTACCGTCAGCTAGAATTGATGAAGTAAAAGATGAAATTGAAGAAATAACAGGCTTTGATACAGAGGGAATTCCTTTAGTTTCTGCAAAAGAGGGACTTAATATTGAAGATGTACTGGAAGATATTGTAAATAATGTCCCTGCTCCAACTGGAGATGAAAATGCACCACTTAAAGCACTTATCTTTGATTCGTATTATGATTCATATAAAGGTGTTGTTTCCTATGTTCGTGTAGTTGAAGGAACTTTAAGAGAGGGAATGACTATTTATATGATGGCAACTAAAGGAAAATTTGAAGTAACTGAAGTTGGTTATACTGCTTCAGGAAATGTTCAAACTGGAGAGCTAAAAGCCGGAGATGTAGGTTATGTAGTTGCAAGCATAAAGAATGTAAAAGATGCAAGAGTTGGGGATACTATTACAGATTTTGAAAATATGACTGACTCAGCTTTACCTGGATATAAAAAAGTTATTCCAATGGTTTATTGTGGAATTTATCCCGCAGAAGGGGAGGATTTTAATAGTGTAAGGGAAGCTTTAGAGAAACTTCAAGTAAATGATGCTTCTCTGTCCTTTGAGCCTGAAAGCTCTGTTGCACTAGGCTTTGGATTTAGATGTGGATTTTTAGGACTATTGCATATGGAGATTATTCAAGAAAGACTAGATAGAGAGTTTGATTTGAATATAATTACAACAGCTCCATCTGTAATCTATAAAGTTGCCAAAAAAACAGGAGAAATACTTGAAATCCAAAACCCAAGCAATTTGCCTAAAGAAACTGAAATAGAATATATGGAAGAGCCTATTGTTGAGGCAAATATTATGACTCCAAAAGACTATGTCGGAACTATTATGGACTTATGTCAAAACAAAAGAGGAGTTTTTGAAAATATGGAATATCTCGATCAACATAGAGTAAGTCTAAGATATATATTGCCGTTGAATGAAGTTATTTACGACTTTTTTGATGCATTAAAATCAAAAACAAAGGGTTATGCTTCACTTGATTACGAATTAAAAGGATATCAACGTTCAGATTTAGCTAAATTGGATATTTTAATCAACGGAGATTTAGTCGATGCCTTTTCGATAATTGTTCATCGTGAAAAATCTTATGACAGAGCGAGAAATATAGTTGAAAGACTGAAAGATGAAATACCTAGACATCAATTTGCTGTACCTATTCAAGCTTCAATCGGTTCAAAAGTAATTGCGAGAGAAACTGTAAGAGCATTGAGAAAGGATGTACTTGCAAAATGTTATGGAGGAGATATTTCAAGAAAGAGAAAATTACTCGAAAAACAAAAAGAAGGTAAGAAGAAAATGCAGCAAATTGGTAACGTAGAAGTACCTCAACAGGCATTTTTAGCTGTATTGAAATATGATGAAAAATAGATAAGAAAGCCTATTATAAGATAGGCTTTTTGCTTAATAGGAGAAAAAATGAAAAGATTGGGATTATATATTCACATTCCTTTTTGTGATAGAATATGTAATTATTGCGACTTTACAGCATTTCAAGGTGCAAATTCTAAAATTAAAGAGTATGTAGAAGCTTTAAAAAAAGAAATTGAATTAAAAGGAAATAAAAACTTTTTAATAGATTCTATTTTTATCGGAGGAGGAACTCCAAGTTTTATTGACGGAAAATATATCTTTGAAATTTTAGAAAAAGTAAAGGAAAATTTTACAGTCCTTGATAATATTGAAATATCAATTGAAACAAATCCGAAAACTTTTGATGAGAAAAAATTGGAATACTATAAAAGTGCAGAAATAAATAGAGTATCAATAGGAGTACAAAGTTTTAATGATAAAATCTTAAAAGAATTAGGAAGAAATCACAACTCAAAAGAAGCATTAGAGAGTATTGAATTGGTAAAAAAATTCGGTTTTGATATAAATTTAGATTTAATTTTTGGTTATCAAAGTCAGACTATTGAAGATATTTTGTATGACTTGGAAATGGTAAAAAATATAAATCCCGAACATATCTCCTATTATGCTTTGATTATTGAAGAAAAGACGAAATTTAAGGCATTACAAAATGCAGGAAAATTGGATTTTTTAGATGAAGAAACTGAAAGAAAAATGTATCATCTAATCGTAGAAAAATTAGAAGAAATGGGAATGAATCAATATGAAGTTTCAAATTTTGCTAAAGTCGGGAAAGAATCTGTTCATAATAAAAAGTATTGGAATTGTAAAGAGTATTTAGGACTTGGAATTTCGGCACATTCATATTTGAATGATGAAAGATTTTCCAATACAGTTAATCTTGCAAAATATATAAAAGAATTACAAAGTGGAAATGTTCCAATAGAATTTAGAGAAAAATTGGATATGCCTACAAAAAAATTTGAATATATCATAATGAATATGCGTTTAAAAGAGGGGTTTTTAATTTCAGATTATAATAGACTTTTTGAGTCTGACTTTTTAGAAGAGAATAAAAAAGCTGTAAAAATAGGATTAGAAAATAATGTAGTCGAAATTAAAGATGATAGAATATATTTTACAAAAAGAGGTTTTGACATAATGGACAGCTTTTTTGTAAATTGTAATTTAAAGGAAACAAGGTGATAAAATGGTATTACTTAGAAAAAAATTAGAAAATATCAATTTAAAATATGAAAAAATACTAAGAATTATTAATACCATATTTAATATTTTATGGGTTTTGGTATATTCAATTTATTTTATAATTTCATTTTACTTATTGGATTTTCAATTATCCTATGTGTTTGATTTTTTACAAATTTTATTAGGATTTATTTTTATATTTAACAGTATGAATATGATTTATTTTATGTTAATTAGATATACTAAATTTAAACTTAGTTTTATAAATCCATTAAATATATTAGTAAAAATTTTAGCTTTTTTAAATATGAATTTACTATTATATATTTCTATTTTTAAATCTGAGTTTTTATTTTACAATCACTTTTTAACTTTATTTAATTATTCGTATATTATATTTTTAAGTTTTGAGTTATTCTTTATCTTATATAATATTAATGATGTAAAATTTAAAATTAAGGATAATGAATTTCCAAAAAATAATGATGTAAATAAATGGTTTGACAACGAATATTTCGGTTATAGTTTACAACTTAAAGAGTTTCTTAATAGAGATGTAAAAGACTATATTAAGACAAATCACGAGAATTTAAAATTTTTAGAAGAATTTATTTTTAGTAAATTTCCAACTGAAAATGATTTGATAAGAGAGAAATTTTTACTTGAAAAAAATAAAAATGTTGATATAAATTCATTTGAGCTGATTTCAAAAGCTATAAATAAAGGGGTAACTATAGCAATAGCATTTATAATAAAAACAGGCTTAATATCTACAATTATCATTTCATCATTTATTTCTGCAGTTTTTGCAACTATAAGATTAATTTTGACATCAATAGCAGTTAAAATTTCTCTGTTCATAGGAAAAAACAATATTACAAAAGCAGAAGATTTGAAAACATATCTAAAGGTAGGATTTTTAGTTTTTTTAATTATGATTTTAATATTGGCTTTGGATAATCTAAATCTTATTATTAAAAATTCAATAAAAAATAAAAAGAATCGAAAATATAAAGAAAACTATTTAAAGCTAATAAGATATATATGTGATAATTATGATTGTTTAAAAAATAGAGGTAAATAATATGAAAGCTGTACTTTTTGATATGGATGGAGTCATTATAGACTCGGAAATGTTTTATATGAAGGGAACTTATGACTGGATTTCCAAGAGAGGTTTTAAAGGAAAACTTGAAGATACTTTTAGACTAATCGGTACGAATATGGAAGGAACATATAATTTGCTGTATGAAATGCTCAATAAAAAATATACAATTTCTGAGATAGAAGAAGAAAATAGGAAATATTTTTTAGAAAATCCTATAGACTATAAAGCTATTTTAAATCCTTATGTAAAAGAAATTTTAATATTTTTAAAAGAACATAAAATAAAAACTGCTGTTTGCTCATCAAGTCCTAAAAAGACAATTGAAAAGGCACTAAAAGATTGTGAAATTTTAGAATACTTTGACTTTATAGTAAGTTCTGATGAAGTTAAAAAAAGCAAACCAAATCCCGATGTTTATCTAAAAGCCTGTGAATTTTTAAAAGTTTCAAATGAGGACTCCTTTGTAATAGAGGATTCAACAAGGGGAATAGAAGCTGGAAAAAACGCAAATATAAAAGTAATCGCAATAAAAGATAAATTCTTCGGACAAGATCAAACAAAAGCAGATTATATCTTTGAAGATTTGGGAGAAGTTTTAGAATTTTTTAAAGAAATGAATTTAACAAATTATAATAAGAATTCCTTATAAATAACTAATATCCATTAATAAAATCTATTTTACATTATATTTTCTTTGTTGTAAAATATATGCAGGTATTTATTTTAGGAGGATATTATGAAAAAATATTTTAAAAAATTAACGGCTCTTTTAGCAGTTTGTATTATGTTTACTGCTTGTTCAGGACAAAAACAAAATACTGAAAAGAAAGAAGAAACAAATAAAACTGAAAGCAAGTCTGATACTGTTAATGCACAAATTAGTTTTAGTGGTTCTTCAACTTTAGCTCCTGTAATCAATAAGATTGCTACAGATTTTATTGAAAAACATACAACTTGGGATAAGGTTGATTCTTCATTGCCAAAAGAAAATATAACTATTTTTGTATCATCAGGTGGTTCAGGTGCTGGGGTTAAGGCAGTTCTTGATAAAGTTGCAAATTTCGGAATGCTTGCTCGAGATATTAAGGATTCAGAAAAAGAAAAGATTAAGGATTTAGAATCTTATACTTTAGGTCTTGATGCTCTTTGTATTTGTGTTAATCCTGACAATAATATTTTAAAAGCTAAAAATGGAAATTTAACAAAAGAAGAAATCATAAAGATTTTCTCCGGAGAGTATAAAACTTGGAAACAAGTAGATCCATCTTTACCTGATGAAGAAATTGTAGTTGTAACTCGTGATTTAGGTGGTGGAGCACATGAAGTTTTCCAAAAGAAAATAATGAAAGATGTTAAGGTTAAACAAGATGCAATTCAAGCTCCTTCAATGGGTGCATTAGTTTCAAAAATTATTGAAAATAAAAATGCTATTGGATATGCATCATATGGTATTACTAATCAAAACCAAGGAAAGTTAATTCCTATGAAAGTTGATAATGTTGAACCAACTGAAGAAAATATTTTAAATAACAGTTACTATATTTCAAGACCTTTAATCATTATGAAGAGTGGAAAATTAACTGCAACTGAAAAAGTATTTGTTGATTTACTTCAATCAGAAGAAGGAAAGAAAGTTATAAAAAGTATGGGATTCATACCAAGCAAATAATATTGGACAACCTTATTGTTTTGCAATAAAATTTAGAAAATACTGAGGAATACTTTTTGTATTCCTCTTTTTTGGAGTAATTATGAAAAATAAAGTTTTTAAATACACAGTCTATATTTTTACATTATTTACAATTTTACTTTTGTTGACTCTAATAGTCTTTTTGTATAATCAGTCATTACCATTTTTTCTTAAAAATAATTTTCTAAAATTTATTTTTGGAAGAGTTTGGGATGCAACGGAAGTTTCAGGAAGTTTCAGAATCTTTAATATACTATTAGCAAGTGTATTTATATCTATTCTAGCTTGTATTATTTCACTTCCTATAGCTATTGGAACAGCAATATTTATATCCTTTTATACAAAAAAGTCAAGAGTTATACTTATATGGCTTATAAATATTTTGGCAGGTATTCCCTCAATAATTTATGGTTTTTTTGGAATGATTATAATTGTAAAAAATATAGAAAGAATATTTAAGATTTCTGCTGGAGAAAGTGTTCTTGCAGGTAGTATTATCTTATCAATAATGATTTTACCTTATTTTGTTTCTAATCTTATTGAAACAATTGAACTTATTAAGAAAAAATATCAAAGAGATTCTGATGCTTTGGGAATAAGTAAAGAGTTTTTTATAAGAAAAGTAGTTTTAAAGAAATTGCATTTTTCAATTTTAACAGGCTTTATGATTTCATTCTCCAGAGCAATAGGGGAAACAATGGCAGTTATGATGGTTATAGGAAATGCACCGATTTTTCCAAAATTATTGTCAAAAGCACAGACTATTCCATCGCTTATTGCACTTGAAATAGGGATGAGTGAAGTCTATAGTGAACATTATTATGCACTTTTTGCGAGCGGATTTATACTTTTGATTTTAGTTTTAATCATTAATATTTTATTATTTATTATTAACAGAAAGAGTAGAAATTATGATAAGATTTAAGGATAATTTAATTAAACTTTTTGCTTATATATCTATTTTTATAGTTATGACTGCAATTTTTTTGATATTTTCTTTTGTGTTTTTTAATGGGATTTCAGGAATAAATTTAAAATTTTTAACGGAAAATCCGAAAGGAATGCCACTTGGAGTAGATGGCGGTATTAGAAATGCGATAATAGGCTCATTTTTACTTATGATATTATCTATGTTTTTTTCAACAGTTTTAGGTATTTGTTTTGCGATTTACAATAAAATATTTTGCAAATCAAAAGTAATAAAAATGCTTTTAAGTTTTCTTATTCAATGTATTTCATCAATTCCGTCAATTATAATTGGACTTTTTGTCTATGGATTTTTTATAGTAACTTTAAATATTCCGAAAAGTTTATTTACAGCAAGCATAGCTCTTTCACTAATGGTTTTTCCTTTTGTGGAGTTAAATGTTGAAAAACTAATTGAAGAATTTGATAGACAAAGCATAAGAGATAGTTATGCTTTGGGAATTGATAAAATTTATATGTGTAGGAAGTTAATTTTACCTACTATTTTCAATAAAATAGTTTCAATTTCAATTTTAGCGGGAAGTTATGCTGTAGGGGCAACTGCACCTTTACTTTTGACCGGAGTTGTATTTATGGCGAAACCAAGCGGATTATTTAATCCTATTATGGCTTTACCATTCCATTTGCATATGTTACTTAGTCAATCTGTCGCAACTGAAAAGGCATATGCTACGGCAATGGTTTTGATTGGACTTTTAATAATATTAAATTTATTATCTGAAATAATAATGAGAAGTATCGGAGGTAAAATAGTTGAATATATTAGAAATAAAAAATCTTAGTATCTTCTACAAAGAAAAAAGCATTTTAGAAGATGTCAATTTAGATATAAAGGAAAATGAAATAATCTGTATAATGGGAAGTTCAGGTTCTGGAAAATCAACTTTACTTTCTTGTTTGAACGGATTTTTAATTGAAAATGGTGGAAATTATACTGGAGATGTATTTTTCAGAGGAGAAAATATTAAAAACATTAAACCAATTGAACTAAAAAGAAAAATCTCTACACTTTTTCAAGACTCTAAACCTTTTGACTTTTCAATAGAAAAAAATATTACCTATGCAATGGAATTTTATGAAGGAAAAGTCAAAAATAAAAAAGAAAAAGTTAAAAATTTATTGGAAAGTGTGAATTTATATGATGAGGTAAAAGATAATTTAAGTCTTTCTCCTTCAAAATTATCAGGAGGACAAAGACAAAGACTTTGTATTGCAAGGATGCTTACAACTTGCCCTGAAGTTTTGATTTTTGATGAACCTTGTTCTTCTTTAGATGAGAAAAATTCTATAATAATTGAATCTCTTATAAAAGAACTTTCAAAAAAATACACTATAATAATTTCAACTCATAACGAAAAACAAGCGAACAGACTTGCAGATAGAATAATTAGAATAGAAAATAAAAAATTAGTTTAAAAACAGAAAATTAAAAAGTTAAAAATCTACTTTAGTTGGGTATATACATATAGTAAGATTTTTTAGTTCGGAAATTTATAAAACTTAAGTATTGATATATTTAAGTTTTTTTCTTTAGTACATATTATACGGAGGAAGTTTATGGTAAAAACATTAAGTAAGAGTATAAGAGAATATAAAAAAGACTCTATTATGTCTGTTATTTATATTGTCTTTGAAGTTATTATGGAATGTATAATTCCTTTTATTCTTGCAAATTTGGTAAATGGAATAAGGTCAAATATTCCGATTGGAGATTTATTTAAACAGGGTTTAATTCTTGTAATAATGGCGATGCTTTCTTTGACATTCGGAATGTTAGCAGGAAAGAAAAGTGCGATTGCATCTTCAGGTTTTGCTAGAAATTTAAGAAAAGATATTTTTGAAAAAGTTCAAGGATTTTCTTTTGAAAATATAGATTCTTTTTCTAATTCTTCATTGCTTACAAGACTTACTACTGATGTTACAAATGTTCAAAATGCATATATGATGACAATAAGAATGGCAATTAGAAGTCCATTTATGTTTGTTTTTTCATTCGTTATGGCTTTTATTATGGGTGGAAGACTTGCATTTATTTTTGTTATAGTTGTTCCAATACTTTTAATTGGACTTGCATTTATTATTATAAAAGCGATGAAAATTTTCAAACAAATATTTTATAAATATGATGATATGAATAATACCATTCAAGAAAATATAAAGGCTATAAGACTTGTAAAATCTTTAGTTCGTGAGGATTTTGAAATTGATAAATTTGATAAAGTTGCAAGTGAAGTAAAACATGATTTTACAATTGCAGAAAAAATAATATCATTGTATGCACCTTTAATGCAATTTTGTTTATATGTAGATACTGTTTTGATTCTATTTTTAGGTTCCTATGTTATAGTAGCTGGAATTAATCCAAATTTCAATGTTGGACAGATATCTGCACTTATGACTTATAGTTTTATGATTTTGAGCAGTCTAATGATGTTTTCAATGGTTCTTGTTATGTTAACAATGGCAATGGAATCTTCAAAAAGAATTTCAGAAGTTTTAAATACAGAATCAACTATAACAGATGAAAAGTCATTGCATAAAGTAGTTAATAGTGGAGAAATAGAATTTAAAAATGTAATTTTTAGATATTCAGAAGACGCAAAAGAAAATGTAATTAATGATGTTTCATTTAAAATTCCTTCAGGCAGTACAGTTGGAATAATTGGAGCTACCGGTTCTGGAAAGAGTACATTAGTTCAATTAATTCCTAGACTTTACAATATAAATTCTGGAGAAATTTTAATAGACAATATTAATATCGAAAATATTGATATTGAATTGTTAAGAGAAGAAGTAGGTATGGTTCTTCAAAAAAATACTTTATTCTCCGGAACAATTCGAGAAAATTTAAAATGGGGAAACAAAAATGCAACTGATGAAGACCTTGATTTAGTTTGTAATATTGCTCAAGCAACTGAAATTATAAATAAAATGCCTAATGGATACGACGAATATATTGAACAAGGTGGATCAAATCTTTCAGGAGGTCAAAAGCAAAGACTTTGTATTGCTAGAGCATTGCTTAAGAAACCAAAAATTTTAATTTTTGACGACTCCACTTCAGCTGTTGATACAAAAACAGATGAATTGATAAGAAGAGGCTTACAATCTTATATGCCTGAAACTACAAAAATTATAATCGCTCAAAGAATATTATCCGTACAAAATGCAGATATAATTTTGGTAATTGAAAAGGGCAAAGTAGTTGCTAGTGGAAATCATGAAACTCTAGTAAGACAAGAGGGATTATATCGTGATTTATATTTAACACAAGGAGGAGTTGTAGATGAAAAATAGTAAAAAATCAATTTTATTCAGAGTAATAAAAGAAGTATTTACAGCTTATCCTGTACTTTTTCCTTTAGTTTTAGTTGGAATAGTATTTACTGCTGGGGTTAGCTCAATTCCAAGTTTATTTATTCAAAGAATAGTGAGTTTGCTTGAAGCTAGAGATCCTTCAGTTTCATGGTCTGTTTTTTCAAAACAAATGATTACTTTAATCTTGATATTAATTGGAGTAGATATACTTTCTTTGATACTAACAGCTGTATATAATCTTGCAATGGCAACTATAACTCAAGGAACTCTTTATCATATGCGAAAAAAGATGTTTGTAAAAATGCAGACTCTTCCTTTAAAGTATTTTGACACTGAAGGACATGGGGATATAATGAGTTATTATACTAATGATGTTGACGCTTTAAGACAGATGATTTCTCAAAGTTTACCGAATGTCTTGGCATCATTAGTTGTTGTTATAACAATTTTTGGTATAATGTTATATTTTAGTTTTTGGATGACACTTACCGTTCTGCTAGGTGTTGTTGCCATGTATTTTGTAACAAAATATGTTGGTAAACATTCAAGAAAATACTTCATTGAGCAACAAAAATCTTTGGGTAAAACTGAAGGTTATTTAGAAGAAATGATTTATGGACAAAAAGTTGTAAAAGTTTTTAATTATGAAGATGAGTCAATGAAAAAATTTAATGAAGTTAATGATAAATTATTTGATGATTCTCAAAAGGCAAATTCTTATGCTAATATACTTGGACCAATTTTAAATAATATCGGAAATATTCTATATGTTGTTGTTGCAATTGTTGGAGGACTTTTAATATACTTTAATGTATATAATTTAAGTCTTTCAGGTATGGCAATTAGTATAAGTATAGTAGTTCCATTTTTAAATATGACAAAGCAATTTTCAGGAAATATCAACCAAGTTTCAATGCAATTAAATTCAATAATTATGGGTTTAGCTGGAGTTGAGAGAGTTTTTGCTCTAATTGATCAAGAACCTGAAGTAGATGATGGAAAAGTAGAAATAGAAAAAGAAGACAATAAATATGAATTTGTAAAAGAAAATGGAGAAAAAGTAGAAGTTCTAGGAAATATTGATATAAAAAATATTGTTTTTGGATATAATAAGGAAAAAACAGTTTTAAAAAATATCAGTATTACTGCTAAACAAGGTGAAAAAATTGCACTTGTAGGAGCAACCGGAAGCGGTAAAACTACAATTGCCAACCTTATAAACAGATTTTATGATGTAAATAGTGGAGAAATTTTATTTGACGGAATAAATGTAAATTCAATAAAAAAAGCTGACCTTAGAAAAAATGTAGGTGTTGTTTTACAAGAAACAAATCTATTTACTGGAACAGTTTTAGAAAATCTTAGATACGGGCATTTAGAAGCTACAAGAGAAGAATGTATCGAGGCTTGTAAGAAAACAGGTGCTCACGAATTTATAATAAAACTTCCTGAACAATATGATACAGTATTAAGAAGTGGTGGAGAAAATTTATCTCAAGGTCAAAGACAATTGCTTGGAATTTCAAGAGCATTACTTGAAAATAAACCCGTCCTTATTCTTGATGAAGCTACTTCTTCAATAGATACAAAAACAGAAAATGTTGTTCAAAAAGCTATGTATGTTTTAATGGAAGGTAGAACTGTATTTATAATTGCTCATAGACTTTCTACAATTTCAAATTCAGATAGAATAATCGTTCTGGATAATGGAGAAATTTTAGAAATGGGAACTCATGATGAATTGATTGAAAAACAAGGAAGATATTATCAATTATATACAGGAAAATTTGAACTGGATTAAAAATATATGAAGATAGTGTGGCAAAATTTTTTATTTTGACATACTATCTTTTTTGTTATATCAAAATATGATAAAATAATTATATCAGATTGAAAGAGGTAATTGTTGTGGCAGTTGGATTTATAACAGGAAGATTTGGAGCAGATAGGACTGATAAGATTTTAGAGCTTTGTTTTGAAGAGGCTAAAAGAGAAGATAAAAAGCCTATTTATATTTTAGTTCCGGAAAAATTTACATATGAAATGGAAAAAAGATTAAGTGAAAAGCTTGAAGATGAAAAAAATATTGACCCTAATTTTAGAATTAGAGTTGTAAGTTTTTCAACTTTAAGTAAAATTGTCTTTACTAATGTTGGAGGACTTAAGGAGAGAAGACTTACGACAAGTGCTAGAAGTCTTTTAACTTTTAAGGCTATGGACATGGTTTCAAAAGATTTGATTACTTTTAAATCTGACGATTTTAAAATGGGTTTTGTAAACAATATTATGGATATGATAATAGAGTTTAAGCAAAATGATTTTTCGGTTACGGATGTTTTTTCGCTTAAAGAAAATGTTAAAAATGAGTCTTTGAAATTTAAAATGCAAGATTTATATAATATTTATAAATCTTATGAAAATTTGATTGATAAAAAATACTCTGATACTGAAGATACTTTAAATATTTTTGCTGAAAAACTTGATGATTTTGAAAGTATCAAAGGAGCAACTATTTTTGTTGACGAATATATGGACTTTACACCTGCTCAATACTTGGTAATTGAAAAGTTAATCTATTTTTCAAAAAATATTTATTTTTCTCTTTTAACTGATTTTAAAAATTTACATTCAAAAATGAATATGTTTTTAAGAAGTAATTCAACAATCTTGAATATTAAAAATATTTGTGAAAAGTATAATATTCCATTGTTTGAAAACATTTCACTTTCAAATGAAAGCTACTATAATTCGGAAGATTTATCGTTTTTAGAAAAAAATATTGGTACTTTTTCTCCAAAACCATATTCTAAAGATTCTGAAAATATTAGAATTTTAAAATCTAAAAATATATATGATGAAGTTTCTTTTGTTGCAGAAGAAATTTCTAAATTAGTTAAAACTAAAGGCTATAGATACAATGATATAACTCTATGTATGAGAAGTTTGGATGAATATTCTTATATATTAGAAAGAGTTTTTGACGATTACAATATTGATTATTTCTTGGACGAAAAGATTTCAATTATGGAAAATCCGATTATTATTTTAATTTTATCCATTTTGGATATGAAAGATAAAAAGTATTCTTATGATTCTGTTTTTAGGTATTTGAAGAGCGGACTTACAGGAGTTTCTAATGAGGATATTTTCCTTTTGGAAAATTATGTAATTGCAAATGGAATAAAAGGTAATCGTTGGTTTGACGAATTTTGGAACAAGTCCATCGTCCATAGTGTTGAAGAAGAAAGTGATGATGAAAAACTTGTAAAGATAAATGAGATAAAGAATATTGTAATAACTCCTATAAAAAACTTGCATGATAAGTTAAAAGGTAGAAATACTATAAAGGATATTTGTAAATATTTATATGAATTCACTTTGGAAATAGGACTTTTTGATAGAATTAATGAACTTGTAATGAATTTTCAAAATGAAGGAAATTTATATAAGGCTAAAGAGTATTCTCAAGTTTGGGGAAGTTTTACAGCAGTTTTGGATGAAATGGTTGAATTTATGGGAGAGGAGAAGATTGCCTACTCAAAATTTATAAATCTAATTAAAACTGAACTTGAAAATATTGAGCTTGGAATTGTTCCTCCTTCAAAGGATGAAGTCTTTATTACAACTGTTGACAGAATGAAAAAACCTTCTACAAAAATAGCTTTTGTATTGGGAGTTAATGACGGGAATTTTCCAAAAAATATAGTGGATAATGACTTAATTAGCGAAAATGAAAAAGAAAGTTTAAAAACTTTAGGCTTTAATTTTTCCAATAATAATTTACTAAAAACTACGGATGAACAATTTTTAAGTTATAAAACTTTCAGTATTTCAAAAGAAAAATTATATATAACTTTTCCTATTTCCGATTTGGAGGGAAATAGCCTTTTAGTTTCAAGATTTGTGAAAAAAATTAAATTCATTTTTGAAAATTTAGAAGTTGAAAGTATAGATTATCTAAAAGATTTTTCTATTATGGATATTTTTGAAACTTTTTCTAAAGAAAGATTATATCAAATCTTAGTTTCCAATATTGAGGCTTTAAATTCAAATAAATTGAGTGAAAATGACAAATTCAATTTTAGAGAAATAATTGATTTCTTGATAGAAGATAAAGATTATAAATACAAGATTGAAATTTTAAAGGATAAATTGAACTACAAAAAAGAAACAGAAAATATAAAAGATTATACTTCATTTCTTTATGAAAGTGGAAATGTAAGCATTTCAAAACTTGAAAACTTTATGAGTTGTCCTTTTTCTTATTTTATAAACTATGGACTTAGAGCAAAGGAAAGGGAAGTGTATGACTTTTCTACTGCAGATTATGGAACATATTGCCATAAGATTTTTGACGACTTTTTTAAGGGAGTTTTTGAAAATAATATTGATTGGAATACAATTGATAGAGAATTTATTCAAAGGGAAGTAGAAAAATTAACTAAAAAAATGTCTGAAAAGTCTAATTTTATTCTTGAAAGTTCTCCAAAATATAAATATTTTTCAACTATTACACATAAAAATATTGTTGAAAGCATAGAAATTATGGCAGAACAGGTAAGACGTGGAAATTTTATTCCAACAGGTTTTGAAACAGCCTTTGGAGATGAGTCAATAAAACCTATTACCTATACTTTAAAGAATGGAAAAGAGATTAAATTAGTAGGTAAGATTGATAGAATTGATGTTTTTAAAGGAGAAAATTTTGATTTTTTAAGAATTATTGATTATAAATCTTCGAAAAGAGATATTGACTTAAATAAAGTTTATGCAGGGCTTCAGCTACAACTTTTTGTCTATATGAATGCAATTTTATCTTCAAATAAAGAAAGATATAAACCTGCAGGACTATTTTATAGTGATTTTACAACAAATTTTGTCGGATTTGAAACTTATTCTAAAATGCTTGATATGAACGACGAAAGTTATCATAGTGAAAAACTTAAGAAAAATAAACTTACCGGTTTTGTTATAAAAGATATGGAACTTTTAAAAAATTTGGATAGGACTTTAGATGCGGATAATTTGGCTTCTGAAATATTACCTATTAAATTAAAGTCAAAAGGTCAAGAAATCGGAGCAAGCACATTGGGCTTAACTATTGATGAATTTGAAATTGTAAATGAATTTGTTTTAAATAAGACTAAGGATATCTGTGAAGAAATTTATGCAGGGAATATTGATATAAGGCCTTTCAGATATAAAAATAAAAAGCCTTGTGATTATTGTAAATATAAATCCATTTGCAGATTTGATATTAAGCATAATAAATATAATAATATTAAGAACTTATTGACTAAAGATAAACCAAATGAGGTTTTTGAAAAAATGAATTCGGAAAATAAAGAGAAAAGAGGTGAGAAATAGTGAGTGAAGTAAAGTGGACTAAAGAGCAAAGACAGGTAATAGATAGTAGAAATACGAATTTACTTGTATCTGCAGCAGCAGGTTCTGGAAAAACAGCTGTACTTATCGAAAGAATTATAGAGCTCGTTTTAGATGAAAAAAATCCGATTGATATCAACAAATTACTTGTTGTAACATTTACAAAATTGGCTGCATCTGAAATGAGAGAAAGAGTAAGTAAGGCTATTGAAAAAAAACTTGAAGAAAATCCGGAAAATGAACATCTTCAAAAACAATTACTGCTCCTTAGCGGTGCTGACATCACAACTATTGACTCTTTTTGTAAAGATGTTTTGATTTCTTATGCTCATTTGGTAAATTTAGATAGCAATATAAAAGTTATAGATCCTAGCGAAAATGAAGTTTTAGCCAAAGAAGTTATGGAAGAATTATTTGAAGAGCTTTATGAAAATAATGATGAGAGCTTTTTGAGACTAGTTAACTGGTATGCCAAGAAAAACACGGATGAAGGACTTTTACAACTTTTATTAAATGTAAATAATTTTGTAAATTCACATCCTTTTCCGAATATTTGGCTAAATGAAAAGGCAGAATTTTTTAATACGATGACAAAGGATGATGATTTTTATTTAGAAAATTACATCTTGGATATTGCAAAAGATGTAGATATGGATTTAGAATTTTTTGAACTTAGTATTAAAAATAATTTGAAAAAAATAGAAAATTATCCTGAACTTGAAAAATATATAGATATTTATAATATTTTGTTGGATGCTTTATTTGTTGTAAAGGAAAGTTTAAAAAACTTTTTGAAGGATAATACAAAATTTGATGAGCTTAAAAAATCATCTTATGAATTTTTAAATTCAAACTTTGGAAGTTTTAGAATTTCAAAATGTGATGAAGAAGTAAAAGAGATATACAATAAAGTTAAAAAAGAATTGGATAGTATAAAGTTGGAGATTACAGAATCACTTGGAGCTTTAAATTTAGATTTAGAAAATATAAAAAAAGAAAGTGATTTGATTTATCCTTATATTCGTTCAATTTCCGATGTTGTAATTAAATTTAAGGAAAAGTTTTGGGAGAGAAAGCAAAAATTTAATTATGTAGATTTTGCCGATATTGAACATTTGGCATTAGAGATACTTGTAGATATTGATGAAGACGGAAATATTAGACCGTCTAAGACTGCTTTGGAATATCAAGAAAAATATTCTGAAGTCTTTATTGATGAATATCAAGATAGTAACCTAGTTCAAGAAATTCTTTTATCAGCAGTAGCAAAAGAAAATAACAGATTTATGGTTGGAGATGTTAAACAGAGTATTTATAGATTTAGACAGGCAGATCCGAGTATTTTTATGGAAAAATATGAAAATTATTATAGAGTAGAGGAAGATATTGAAAGTTTTAATCGAAAGATAATGCTTTATGCGAATTTTAGAAGTCGAAAAGAAATTCTTGAGGGAACAAATCTGGTTTTTTCAAAAATAATGAAAAAAGAAACAGGAGAACTTGATTATACTGTTGATGAAAGATTAAATCCTATGGCAAGTTTTAAAGAAAGTGATGAAAATGTCGGCGGTACAGTTGAAATTCTTTTAGTTGATGAAAAATCTGATGAAGAGTATGAAGACGAGATAATTTTAACTGATGAGTATTCAGAAGATTTTGAGGAGATGAAATCTTTTAAACTTGAATGTATAAAAATTGCAAATACAATTTACAATATGATGAACAATAAAGAAAATCCTTTTAAGGTTTATGATAAAAATTTGGATGATTATAGGAAAGTTGAGTACAAAGATATTGTTATTTTGATGCGTTCTCCAAGCAGTAATACAAAAATATTAGAAGAGGTATTTTTAGAATATAATATTCCAATATATGCAGAGAGTACAGGTGGATATTTTGATACTTTTGAAGTTGATACAATAATTAATTTGCTTAAAATTATAGATAATCCTATGCAGGATATTCCTTTAATTTCAGTAATGTATTCTCCAATTTATAATTTTACGTCAACAGAATTAAGCGAAATAAGACTTGTAGATAGGGAATTAAAATTTTATGAGCTTTTAATAAAAATACTAGAAGATGAAGATATTGAAATTAGAGTAAGTCTAAAGGAAAAAATTGCAAAATTTATTTCCGATTTAAAATTATTTATACAAAAAAAATCTTTAGTTTCAGCAGATGAATTAATATGGTTTTTATATAAATATACAGGATACTACAATTATGTCGGACTTTTGGATATGGGAGAGCAGAGAAAAACAAATCTGATGTTACTTTTTGAAAAGGCGAAAAATTATGAAAAAAATTCTTATAAGGGATTGTTTAATTTTGTAAATTATATTCAAAAAATCAGTTTAAAAAGTGATATTTCTGAGGCGAAATTAATTTCTGAAGATGCGAATGTAGTTAGAATTATGAGTATTCATAAGAGCAAGGGCTTGGAATTTCCTATTGTATTTCTCGCAAATACGAATAAGAAATTTAATTTCAGAGCTGACGACAGCAATTTAGTTTTACATCAAAAACTTGGTTTCGGTGCAGTTGTTTATGATATGGATAAAAAAACTTCTTTCAACAGCATTATGAAGAAAAAAATTGAAAAATTCAAAAAGAACGAACAAATTGCTGAAGAAATGAGACTTCTTTATGTTGCAATGACAAGAGCAAAGGAAAAACTTATAATAACCGGAAGAGTAAAAGATTATGAGAATTTAAAAGAAGAAATAAGTTCCGGAATTGATGAAAGAGGAAATATAAGTAATTATAAAATTCTAAAAATAAATAATTATCTTGATTGGATATTAAGCTCTATTGATAATCTTAGTGTTTATGGAAAGAGTTTGAATTGTTTAGGAAGAGAAGAAAACTTTTCGGGAAATGAAGACTTAAAATTTCAATTAAATGTAAATACTAAAACAGAGGAATTTATAGAATATCAAAGAATTAAAGAAGAAGTTAAAACAAATAAAATTATTTCAGATAACGACTCTTTAGAAATTAAAAAAGAAATGCGAACTGTTAAAGAATTTTTGGAAGATAGATTTAACAAAGAATATGTTTATAAAAATGTTTTAAACAAGCCATCAAGCATTACTGTTTCTGAAATTAAAAAGATGATTCAGGAAGAATATGAAGAAAAACATCAAAAATATTATAAAGAAAATTTTGTTTTAAAAACTCCGTCATTTATTCATCAGGGTGAGGAAAAAGTTGGATTTAATTCTGCAGAAAAAGGAACTATTTTCCATTTGGTTATGCAACTTTTAGACTTTTCAAAATTTGATACAGAAGATATTTCAAAAATAAGAGAAGAAATAAAATCGCAAATAAATTCATTTGTTGAGAAAAATATTATGAGCTTGGATGAAATAGAGACGATAAATATTAATTGGATTGTAAAATTTATTCAGTCAGATATTTTTAAGGAAATTTACATTGCAAATAAATTTGGAAAATTATTTAAAGAAAAAGCCATAGACTATAATATAAAATTGAAAAATTTATTTAAAGATGAAAATATTGAAGAATATGAAAAAATTATGGTAGTCGGAATAATTGACCTTTTCTTTGAAAATGGAAACGGAGAAATAATTTTATTGGATTACAAGACAGATTATGTAACAAAAGAAAATCTTGAAGAAGTAAAGGCAAGATACAAAGTACAATTGGACTTATATAAGTCTGCAATTGAAGACATTTCCGGAAAAAAAGTCGCTAAAAAGGGATTATATCTATTTGGAATAAATGAATTTGTTGAAATTTAGCAAAAATCAAAGTCAAAACTTGACTTTGATTTTTTAATGAGATAAAATATGAGTGTATAATATGTTAAAATAAATATAAAAAATACATTATTTAAATAACTTGGAAGCTTTAGGAGGTTCGTTTATGAAAAATAATTAATTTTTTAAAACCATATCAATAACTTTGGCTCTAATATGTATAGTATTTTTATCAATATTTTTAAGGTATAGATATGAATTACATTCTTTAAAAAATGAAATTGTAAATAATAAAGTGATTAAAGTATATTTTGACGGAAGTGGATATACTGCAAATTTAGAGTCTGATGAGGATAAAAAAGAGTTTTTTAATTTAATTTCTGATTGTAAATTTAGATTTAATAATACAGTTGAAGACACAGAAAAATCTTCACCTTCTGTAGAAACAGAATTTAATGGAAATGAAATATTTCTTTTTGTTTATTCAAAAACTTCAAGGATAGATTTTAATCTTAAAAATAAATATTATTTACTTAACTATAAGACAAAAGATATTTCTGAAAAAAGTTTGATTAAATTATATGAAAAATTTTGTAAAAATTACAAAGAAGACAGTAATTATAAGAAGTTAAAACAAAGAAACTAGTGTTTTTTTAAATTGTAAAAAATTTTATTTGAGTGCTTGATTTTATAAAAACATAGGTGTATAATATATATGTTTTCAAGGAGAATGAAAATAATTCTTGAAAAGTATATTATAATTTTAGCAATGAACTTTTAGTTTGAGGCATGATAAAAATACTGGATATAAAATTTGGTATTTAGGAGGAAAAATGATAATTTTTTATGGTTCAAAAGTAAGAAGTAAAAAAATAGGAGAAACAAAAGAAGAGTGTCATTGTGATCATTGTAATAATACATCAATATGGACACTTTATAATGATAAAAGATGGTTTACACTATTTTTTATTCCAATTTTTCCATTTTCATCAAAGAAGTTTTTAGCCTGTCCAGTTTGTGGATGGGGAATTAATATAGATGATAAAAATTCTGATAAAATAATGCCATTAGTAAAATTATATGATAAGTAGCTTTATGCTAAAAAATATATTTTAAATATATAGGGTAAATAATAACTGATTGAACAATTAAAATTTTTATATTGAAAATTGTTGGTTAAGGCAAGATTAAGTTTATTATATATGAACTTATTGTAAATTAAAATATTACACTAGATAATAAAATTTCAAAATTGTTTACAATAATTGAGCTTGTCATTCCGTGAACAATTTTGAAATTTTTTATCGCAAATTTGGAAGTGCATTTTTACGAATGCGCTTTTGTTTTGGAGAAATTTTTAAAAATTTAATATTTTTAGAAAGGAGGCATTTATGGAAAGTTTTATAAAAAATATATTTGATATTGATAAGGGTGCTGAGGATTATCAACAAAGATTAGAAGTTGAGAAACAAAAGCTACTTAAAGATAGAAAAGATAAGATGAAAGTTATAGATGACGAGTATAACAAAGTTTTGGAAGAAGAACAAGAAAATCTTAAATTACATCTATCTTCAATAGAAAATGAAGATAAAAATAAGCTTGTTGAATATAATGAAAAATCTGAAGCAATAAAGAGTGTTTTTGAAGATAAAAAAGAAATCTTAATTAAAAATTTTGCTGATTCTCTTTTAGAAAGCGGTGAGTTTTATGGGGAATAATTTTCATTCAATTAATGCAAAAATTGGAGTTTTAAGAAAAGGAATTTTGAAACAGTCCGATTATGATAAAATTTTATCTTTTGAACATAGGCATGAGATTGTGGATTATTTAAAGAATAATATATTATATAAATATGAAATTCCTATGTATGAAGAAAAATCTATGAGAAATAGATATGATACAGAATTTATGATTAATAAGATTGAGGCAGAATTGCTTGAAAAATTAAAGTTTTTCCTTTTTGGTGATGATAAAAAGATTATAGAAGCTATGCTTATGAAGTATGAATTTAAAGATATAAAAATAATTCTTAGAAGTATTGTTGAAAATGAAAAGATAGACTTGGAAAGAGATACAATAATGTATAAGAAAAATAAGCATATTGATTATTCTAAACTTGTAAATTGTGAAAATTTTAATCAGGCTCTAGATGTATTGAAAGGTACAATTTACAAAAAGGCAATTGCTTCTCTAACTGATGAAGATATATTTAGATTGCATTTTCATGTTGAAATGAAATTGGACAGTTTATATTTTTTAACTATGAAAAATGCTATAGATAAATTATCAAAATCAAGTCAAGCAATTTTTAATGATTATTTTTCTACTTTAATAGATACAATAAATCTTCAATGGATAATCAGAGCAAAAAAATATTATGATTTACCGAATGAAGAAATTTATAGCTATAGTTTACGATATGGCAAATATATTAAAGGAGATTTTTTAAAGGACTTGGTATATAGTGATAGTGTTGAGGCTATTGTTGAGAAAATAAAGAAAACTAAATTAAGACATACTCTTGAAGATGCAAATGGAAATACTACTGTTTCGAATAGAAATATTAAAGAATATGTTTATCTTAGCCATTTAAAGAAACTTAAAGACTATGATAATTCGATTTCAACTTTACTTAAGTTTATTATTCAGCTGAATATTCAAAATGAAAATTTAATTAGAATAGCAGAAGCAAATAAGTATAAACTAAGTAAAAGTGAAGTAAAAGAATATTTAATAAATATTCATTGATTTAGTTAGGGGGTGCTAAATTGGCTGTTGAAAAAATGAAAATGATGAATCTCGTTGCTTTAAAACAGGATGCACACAGTATTCTTAGAGAAATTGTTTTGAATGGCTCGATTCATATTACAAATGCAGGAAATTCAGAAAATTTCACAATGAAGTATATGGATTCTCAAATAGGAATTTTTAATGATATGGGTGTTGCTGTTGATAAAATAAGACCATATCATAGAGAAAAAGTTTTTAAAAAGAGAAAATATAAAGAGCTTTTAGATCAGATGTTTGATTTCTTTAACATTAAAGAAGATGATGTTACTTTAAATGATTTAAAGAATTTAAATTATAGTGAAAAACTTAAATTATTAGATGATATATCTTTGAAATCTTCTTCAATAAAGACTAGGGAAGATGAGAATAGAAAAAAGAGAGCAGAAATTAAAATATTATTAAATGCTGTTGAATATTTTTCTGATAGTGATATGAAAATATCTGAGTTTTATAATTTAAAACATATTAATTTTGATATGGGAGAAATTTCAAAAAATTCTTGGATAAAATTAAAGGCAAATTATGAAAATATTAAGGGAATAGTTGTGCATTTAGGAACTAGTAATTATGGCGAAACTGTCATAATCTTTACTCCTTCTGTTTATGCAAAAGACACAAAATATTTTATTCGTTCTTTGTCCTTTGATAGAATTGAACTTCCTAATGTAGATATTTCTTTTAAGGATTTTATAAAGAATAAAAATGCTGAATTGGAAAGTTTAGAAAGAGAACAAGATGAAATTTTAAAGGAAAAAGCTGAATTTAAGGATAAATATTTGCAAGATATTTTAGGTTTCTATTACAGATATAAAATTATTGAAAAGATTGAGGAACTTGAAGGACATATTGCGGAGAGTAAAAATTTTATTTTATTAAGTGCTTTTGTTCCTGAATCTAAAGTTGAAAGTATAAAGAATTCAGTAGAAAAAGTTTCTGAAAGTGCTTTGATATATTTTGAAGATGATAATGAAATTCCTTCAAAATTTAAGATACCAACAAAGTTAAAAAATAATTTTATTTTAAGACCTTTTGAAGCATTGGTAAAGATGTATTCAATTCCAGATTATAAGGAAACGGATCCGACACCATTTTTTGCAATAACATATTTACTTTTATTCGGAA
Source organism: Parvimonas sp. D9 (assembly GCF_035282565.1). Lineage (NCBI taxonomy): Bacteria > Bacillati > Bacillota > Tissierellia > Tissierellales > Peptoniphilaceae > Parvimonas > Parvimonas sp. D9. The sequence continues at coordinate 137,041 of NZ_JAYKBM010000005.1, forward strand.
TGATGTTTGGAGATGTAGGACAGGGTTTAATTTTTGTAATAGCAGGAATGTTATTATCTAAAAAATTTGGTGTTATTGCTAAAATTATTCAAAGAATTGGACTTTCATCAATGTTTTTCGGATTTGTATATGGAAGTGTTTTTGGAATTGAAGAATTAATTCCAGCTTTAATTATAAGGCCGATGAATGATATTAACACAATACTTGTCGCAACAATTGGACTTGGTATTTTAATGATATTAATTGCATATATTATCAACTTTAGAAACTTAAAGATGAGAAAAGAATTTGGAAAATTATTTTTTGATAAAAATGGATTATCAGGATTTTTATTCTATATCTCATTTATAGTAATTGTTTTAAATACTGTTTTGTTAAAAAATTATGTAAGTGTAAATGTATCTTCAATGATTACAATAGTAAGTGTTGTAGTTTTGGTTGTAACTTCAACATTGATGTTTATGAAGCCAAAATTGGTTTCGATAATTAGTAAGACAGAAGGAAAGGAAGAATTTTCTCCTGTTGAAAGTGGTTTTGAAATGTTTGAAACTGTTATGGGATTCTTTTCAAATACTCTTTCTTTTATTAGAGTTGGAGCTTTTGCGATTAATCACGTCGGACTTTTTATGGCATTTCACGCTTTAGGACAAATGCTAGGTTCAAGTATTGGAAATATATTTATGATTGTTTTAGGAAATATATTTATTGTTTGTCTTGAAGGACTAATAGTTTTCATTCAAGCAATAAGATTGGAATATTATGAATTATTCAGTAAATATTTTAATGGCGAAGGAATAAATTATGAACCATTAAAAGTAGAATTAAAAGAAGAAATTTAGGAGGGAAAATATGAAAATCACTTTATTATTAATAACATTAGGAATAGGAACAACTATTTTAACAGGTATATCTTATTTAAGAAAAGGAAAGAAAACAACAAAATCAGGATTAAAAAAGGCAATAGCGATTAATGTCGTTTCAATTTTAGCTTTATTTTTAATGGGACTTATTCCAGATATTGCATTTGCAGCAGAAGCTACACAAAGCACATCAAGTTCAGCGAGTGGAATGGGATATTTAGCAGCTGCTTTATCAACTGGTCTTGCAGCAATTGGTACAGGAATTGGTGTTGGTCAAGCAGGTTCAGCAGCAATTGGTGCAGTTTCAGAAGATTCTTCAATTTTAGGTAAAACACTTATTATTCTTGGACTTGCAGAAGGTATTGCTATTTACGGACTTATAATTTCAATTATGATTTTACAAAGAGTTTAGGAGAATTCTATGATAAGTTATCTTATATCTGATAATACAGATACACTTGTAGGAATGAGATTAGCCGGTATAACTGGAGTTGTTTTAAAGACTAGGGAAGAGGCTTTGGAAGAATTTAATGATTGTCTAAATAATAAGGAAATTGGAATTTTAATTTTAACTGAAAATATTTTTAACCTTATTAGCGAAGAAGTTATGGAAGTTAAATTAAAAAATACTTTTCCACTTATAGTTGAAATACCGGATAGAACAGGTTTGAAAAGAGATCCAAATTTCATTACAAACTATATAAATGAATCAATAGGAATTAATATTTAAGGAGAAATCTTATGATAACAATTGAAGATAAGATAGAGTCATTTAAAAGAATACTAAATGAAGAAATTGATGAAAAATATGACGAAGAATTGAAAAAAATTGCTTCTGAAACTGAAAGATTAATTACAGAATATAAAGCTAAAAAATATGAAGAAATAGAAAAATTAAAGAGAGACTATAGAACAAAACTTGAAAATAAATCAGATAAAATTCGTTCAAAGACTTTAAAAGAAGGACAAGATATCATTTTAAATACGAACAAAGAAATTTACGATGAGTTTTTTAAAGCCCTGAAAGAAGAATTAAATACCTTATATATGACTGAAAAAGGTGAAGAATATTTAAAAAATACATTAAAAAATGTAAAATCAGAAATAAATTCTAATGATGTTGTTTATGTTTATGAAAAAAGTTTTGGAAGAGATAAGGAAATAATAAAAAATGTCTTAGGAGATATTAAGGTTGAAAAAAGTCTTGATATAAAAGTTGGTGGTTTTGAAATAGAAAATGCGGAAAGAACTTATAGATTAAATTATTCACTTGATTTTCTATTGACTACAAAATACCAAAAAATTTTAGCTAAGTTGAAAAAAGAATTAGGAATAAACAATTAATTAATAATTGTAATGAGGAGAAAGGTAATGTGTAATATACCTAAAATAATTGATATAAATGGTCCTGTTGTTAAAGCAGACAGTATGGGAATTTACAAAGTTAGAGATATGGTTTTGGTTGGAGATAAAAAGCTAATCGGAGAAATCATATCTATTGACGAAGATGTGGCGACTATACAAGTTTACGAAGAAACACAGGGACTAAAAGTTGGAGAAACTATAGAAAGTACAAATGTTCCACTATCAGTAACATTAGGTCCAGGAATTATAGGAAATATATTTGATGGTATTCAAAGACCGCTTGAAAAAATATATTCAATGACAGGAGAATTTATTGCAGAGGGAATAGGACTTGTTTCCATTGATAAAGAAAAACAATGGGATGTTGAAATGCTTGTTAAAGTTGGTGATAAATTATCTGCAGGAGAAATTTTTGCAACAACTCAAGAAACAAGTTTTATAGAACATAAAATTTTAGTTCCACCAACTGTTAGTGGTGAAGTAATTGAAGCTTTACCATCAGGAAAATATAATTTAGAAACTGATTTAGTAACAATAAAAGATGAAGATGGAAAAATTCATAAATTAAAAATGTATCATCAATGGCCTGTAAGAATACCACGTCCAATAGATGTGAGAATGCCAATATCAAGACCTTTGGTAACAGGACAAAGAGTACTTGATGTTTTCTTTCCAATAGCAAAAGGAGGAACTTCAGCACTTCCGGGTGGATTCGGTACAGGAAAAACTATGACTCAACATCAACTTGCAAAATGGTCTGATGCAGATATTATAGTTTATATCGGGTGTGGAGAACGTGGTAATGAAATGACAGATGTTCTTGAAGAATTTCCAAAGTTAATTGATCCAAGAACTTCAAAACCGCTTATGGAAAGAACAATTTTAATAGCAAATACTTCAAATATGCCAGTTGCTGCCCGTGAAGCTTCAATCTATACTGGAATAACTATTGCAGAGTATTATAGAGATATGGGTTACCATGTTGCAATAATGGCTGACTCAACTTCAAGATGGGCAGAAGCGTTAAGAGAAATTTCTGGAAGACTTGAAGAAATGCCTGCAGAAGAAGGTTATCCTGCATATCTTCCTTCAAGAATTGCACAATTTTATGAAAGAGCAGGTTATGTTGAAACTCTTTCAAAAAAAGAGGGTTCAATTACAGTGATTGGGGCTGTTTCTCCACCTGGTGGAGATTTTTCTGAACCGGTAACTGAAAATACTAAAAGATTTGTTTCAGCCTTTATAGGTTTGGATAAGAATTTAGCATATATAAGACACTATCCTGCTGTAAACTATCTTACAAGTTATAGTGGTTATACTTCATTGATTAAAGAATATTATGATGAAAATGTATCTCCTGAACTTTTAAAATTAAGAGCAAAGATGATGGAACTTCTTTCAGAAGATAATAAATTAAATCAAATTGTTCAATTAGTTGGAGAGGATGTTTTACCAAATGACCAAAGAATTGTTATAGAAATAGCAAAAGTTTTAAAAAAGGGATTTTTACAACAAAATGCAATGCATGAAACAGATTGCTATGTTCCTTTGAAAAAACAATTTGAAATGTTAAAAGTAATAGATAATTTATATATGAATTGTACTTTAGCGGTAAAACAACAGGTTGCCCTTACTCGTATAAAAAATGATGATTTATTTGAAGAAGTTATTAAGATGAAATATAATATTCCAAATGAAAACTATGATGAAGCATTTGAAAAGTTAAATGCAAAAATCAATAGCTACTATACTGCTTTGATAGACGAAAATCAGGGAGAGTAGGTGATAATTATGCAAAGACAATATTTAAAACTAGAAAAAATAGATGGACCTTTGATTGTGCTTAAAGGTGTAGATAATGTCAGCTATGATGAAATGATGGATATAGTAATAGATGGAAGTGAAAGAAGAAGAGCCAAGGTTGTTAGAATTCAAGGAGATAAGGTAATTGCTCAAGTTTTTGAGGGAACAACTGGAATTTCAACACAAAATTCTGCTGTTACTTTTACAGGAACTCCACTTGAAATTTGTCTTAGTAAAGATATTTTAGGAAGAACTTTTAATGGTGTAGGAGAACCAATTGACAATGGAGATTATATTATTTCAGAGAAAAAATATAATGTTAATGGAAGACCTATGAATCCAGTTGCAAGAGAATATCCAAGAGATTATTTGGAAACTGGAATTTCAGCTATTGATACTCTTACTACTTTAATTAGAGGACAAAAACTTCCTATATTTTCATCAAATGGTTTGACACATAATGCATTAGCTGCTCAAATCGTCAGACAATCCAAATTAAAAAATTCTGACGACAAATTTGCGATAGTATTTGCAGGAATGGGAATTAAATATGATGATTATGAGTTCTTTAAAAGTGCATTTGAAGAATCAGGAGCATCATCCAGAGTTGTTTCATATATAAATCTTGCTGATGCACCAATTGTTGAAAGAATTTCAACACCTAGAACTGCATTAACTGCTGCAGAATATCTTGCATTTGAAGAAGGAATGCATATCTTAGTAGTTATGACTGATATTACAAGTTATGCAGAGGCTTTAAGAGAAATTTCTTCTGCAAGAGAAGAAGTTCCTAGTAGAAAGGGATATCCTGGATATTTGTATTCAGATCTTTCTACTTTATACGAAAGAGCTGGAATGGTAAAGGGAAAGAAAGGTTCAATTACTTTAATTCCTATATTAACAATGCCTAATGATGATATAACACATCCAATTCCTGACCTTACAGGTTTTATTACTGAAGGACAAATAGTTTTATCAAGGGAATTATTCCAAAAGAATATTTATCCACCTGTAAATATTTTGCCTTCATTGTCAAGACTTATGAAAGATGGTATTGGAGACGGATATACAAGAGAAGATCACGATCAGGTACAATCTCAATTATTTGCTCTTTATTCAAAGGTTATCGAAGTTCGTTCGCTATCACAAATAATTGGAGAAGATGATTTAACAGAAATAGATAAAATTTATATGGAATTCGGTAGGGAGTTTGAACAAAACTTTTTAAACCAAAACTTTGATGAATCCAGAACTATTGAAGAATCACTTGATATTGCTTGGGATTTATTCAAACTATTCCCTAAAATTGAACTAGACAGATTGGAAAGTAAATATATAGAAAAATATGGAAGGTGGTAATATGATTCAAAATATTGCTCCTACAAAGTCAAATCTATTAAAAATCAAACAGGATTTAAAATTATCTAAGGTAGGCTATAATCTAATAGATAAAAAAAGAACTGTACTAATAAAAGAAATGATGCAACAAATTGAAAAGGCAAAAGAAATTCAAGAAGATGTAAAAGTACTATTTGAAAAGGCATATTCAACATTAGAAGAAGCAAATATAACTATGGGAGTTATGAATGTTCAAGATATTTCTTTATCAATAGATAAGTCGGAAAATTTTGAAATTTCTTATAAATCCATTATGGGACTTGATGTTCCAAGTGTAAAATACGAGCATGGAACTTTAAGACCTCATTATGGAATGTATATGACAAGCCCCGCAATTGATGAGGCTATAAAAATGTTTCAAAAAATCAAAAGACTTGTATATAGACTTGCGGAGACTGAAAATACAGTTTATAAACTATCTATAGAAATAAAAAAGAATCAAAAAAGAGCAAATGCTTTGGATAAAATACAAATTCCTAATCTTGAAGAAACGGAAAAGTATATTTCAGAAGTTCTTGAGGAAAAAGAAAGAGAAGATTTTTATAGATTAAAAAAGATTAAAAAAAAGAAAAATGCGTAATGTTAAGGAGCAAATGCTCCTTTTTTTCTTGCTAATATATGTTTAATGTGTTAAAATACTTTTATAGATTAATAGTAAAAGGTGAAGTTATGAAAAGATTAATTAATATATTCTTTAATGACAATATAAAGTCATTAGAGGCATTCATAAAAACGAAGGAACTATTTGAAAAAAGAGGTTTTGAAGTTTCTGAAACTTTTAAAGAAGAAGCTGAATTGAGTATTTGCATAGGTGGAGACGGTGCTTTCTTAAGAGGAGTTCATAATTCCGATTTTCCAAAAGTTCCTTTTGTCGGAATAAATACCGGAACACTTGGTTTTTTTCAAGAAATTAGTTTTGATAAAATAGAAAAATTTATAGACGATTATATAGATGGAAAATATATTGTTGAAAAAATTAGATTACTGGAGTGTACTTTAAAGACAAACGATATTATATTTTCGAATAAATGTTTAAATGATTTTGTTATTAAATCAAACAGTTCAGAAATAATTCATTTAGATGTTTATATAGATGATAATCATCTTGAAACATTTGCAGGAGATGGTTTAATAATCTCAACACCTTCAGGAAGTACTGCTTATAATATGTCTGCAGGAGGAAGTATTATGTATCCAACTTTGAGAGGTTTTCAATTAACTCCTTTGGCTCCTATATTTTCTAAAGTATATAGGACGATTTCAAATTCATTGGTGATTCCTGATACATCAACCTTAAAAATAGTTCCGTTGGAAAATCAACACAAAAAAATTAGTTTTGTTGCAGATGGGATTGAAAAAGACTATACAGATGTATCATATTTTGAATTTAAAAAATCAAGATTTAAATTGTATAAATTGGTATTCAATGAAAACTGGTACTGGATAAATATGAAAGACAAGTTCTTATAAAAAAATCTTATAATTTTACGAATATCCATAGAAAATTAATATAAGTAAATTGTTGAAATTTTATATAAATATGATATAATATAGATAGATATAAGGCGTAAATAAATAATTGTATTACATAAATGTATAATAATGAGTTTATTTAGTTGCTTTTTCATATAATGTTCCGATATAAAACAGAGAAGATAAGTCGTTTGTACTTGTCTTTTTTGTTATCTTAAGAAAATAACAAATAGGAGAAAGTTTATGGAAATGAGAAGAAAAGACAGAGAATTAAGTATAGAAGAAGGAAAAGAATTACTAAAAAATGGAGAATATGGAATACTTTCAACGTCCGATAATTGCAATCAGCCTTATGGTATACCGTTGAGTTATGCATATTTTGATGGTGTAATATATATTCATTGTACAAATCAAGGTGGATATAAATTAAAAAACATAGAAGAAAATTCTAAAGTTTCTTTTACGGTAGTAGATAAAGTTGAAAGACAAGCGAGTCAATTTTCTACAAAATATATGTCCGTTATTGTACTTGGAGAAATAACTATAGTTAACAATGAAGAAAAACTTAAAGGTATTAAATCAATATTATATAAATATTCACCTGATTTTATAGAATCCGGAATGAAATATATTGAAAAAAGTTTCGATAAGATTCATGTTCTAAAAATAAATATAAAAGAAATAACTACTAAAGGTAAAAAATAATTGATATTATATAAAAATTTTATAAAAAAACTTAAAAATATGACAAAAAGGTATTGACTGATAGGGCGAAGGCTGATATAATATTAAGGCACTTAAAGAGCGGCATAATAATAAGTTATCATAATATAAGTTTTAAAAGGTTTGAAGGCAAAAAAAAGATAAAAAAGTGTTGACAAACGAAAATAATAGTGATATAATAATAAGGTCGCAACAAGAGTGACACGAACCAAGAAAAGTAAACAGTGATAAGAACTTTGAGAGTACAAAGAGAAACAATAATTTAGGTGTAACAAAAAAAGTCAGCGAGAGCAGACGAAC
>NZ_JAYKBM010000006.1:0-80612 GCF_035282565.1 Parvimonas sp. D9
CTTGAATTAAATAAAAGTAACAATTGGACAGGAGAATTTAAAGATTTAAAAGCATATGAATCAATTTTAAATTCAAAACCTTACGAATATACAATAAAGGAAGTTGGAGAAAGCAATAATTCAATTAAATTTGACGGCAAGTGGTTTAAGGTAATTTATTCCGGAAATATGAAAGATGGAATAAAGGTAGAAAACAAAGAAATACCGAAATGGACACCGATGATACCGCCAACAAGAAATGTAAAAATAACAAAAGAGTGGTTAAAAACAGATGGAAGCAAAATCACAGCACCTGTGGACAAAATAGAAGTTGAATTGTATAGAGACGGAAAGGCAACAGGACAAAAGCTTGAATTAAACAAAGCGAACAACTGGACAGGAGAATTTAAAGATTTAAAAGCGTATGAATCAATTTTAAATTCAAAACCTTACGAATATACAATAAGGGAAGTTGGAGAAAGTAATAATTCAATTAAATTTGACGGCAAGTGGTTTAAGGTAATTTATTCTGGAAATATGAAAGATGGAATAAAGGTAGAAAACAAAGAAATACCGAAATGGACACCGATGATACCGCCAACAAGAAATGTAAAAATAACAAAAGAGTGGTTAGGAACAGATGGAAGCAAAATCACAGCACCTGTGGACAAAATAGAAGTTGAATTGTATAGAGACGGAAAGGCAACAGGACAAAAGCTTGAATTAAACAAAGCGAACAACTGGACAGGAGAATTTAAAGATTTAAAAGCGTACGAATCAATTTTAAATTCAAAACCTTACGAATATACGATAAAGGAAGTTGGAGAAAGCAATAATTCAATTAAATTTGACGGTAAGTGGTTTAAGGTAATTTATTCCGGAAATATGAAAGACGGAATAAAGGTGACTAATACTTTAATTCCTACAACACCACCTCCAATGCCTCCTAAAAAACCAAAATTGCCTAAGACAGGAATAGGAATAAATACTTTAATTTATGCAGGAATTTCATCTATATCAGGAGGAATAATACTATTCTTGAGAAAAAGGAAAGTAAAAAATGAAATTGATGTTTAATTTTTTATAGGCTTAAGATTAAATATTCAAAATTATAAATATTTATTTGATAGCTTAAATTTAGTTTAGTAATTAAGACTGATTTTTTCAGTTTTAGTTACTAAACTTTTTTTGTTTAATTGTACTTGTAAACAAGTATAATTATGAGATTTCCACAGTCGATTGTATCCAAATCAAGATTTGGACAATCTTTGAGTCAGACTTACTTTTATTTGCAAGCATTTTGACTTAAATTATTTTGTTTATTATAATTTTTAAAAATAAATCGTAAGCTGATTTACTGGTAACGGTAAGCTATCTAACAAAGGTACTTCCTTATCCGTCATCTTGAGCGTAGCCGAAAGATCTCAACTATTGCTTGTTTACAAGCAATAGTATTTCTGAAAGAAATACTAAAAAATTTTTGATGTATTTTCGATACATTTACTTTTGCTAAAGCAAAAGTATGAGATTTCCTAAAGCTCTTTTATTAATGAATTATGCTTTTTGGTCTGATTGAGTAAATTTCTTTTTATATACAATTATATATAGTCAAAACTACTAATATTTATAATATTGACTTTTTACTTTAATTGTATTATATATAGTATAAGGATAAATAGAAGGGAGATGTAATTATGGATTTACTAATGAAAAAATTGACTAATAGTATTATTCAAATTATAATATTTTCATTAATACCATTTTTATGGTGGTTAATCACTTCAAGAAAAAAGATGAATTTTTTTGAATTGATTGGATTGAAAAAAGTAAATAACATAAAAGAAAATAAACTGTTTGCTTGGATTTTTTCGGTGTTAGTTTTATTTTTGATAATCTCTGTTTTTATCTTATATTCACTTAAAAATGTGAATATAGCGTCTTCGGAATTTACAGGATTAGGAATAAAGTCTTTGCCTTCAATATTGATTTATGCGATTTTTAATACTTCTCTTCCCGAAGAAATACTGTTTAGAGGCTTTCTTTTAAAAAGAATTGGAAATAAATTTGGATTTATAGTAAGCAATGGTATTCAATCCTTATTATTTGGTTGTATTCATGGAATTATGTTTTTCTCTGCTATTGGAATTTTAAAAAGTATGTTAATAATTTTGTTTACAGGAATTATTAGCTGGATAATGGGATATATAAATGAGAAAAAAGCCAATGGTTCAATATTACCAAGTTGGTTTATACATGCAGTTGCCAATATTTTTTCAGGAATATGTTATGCTTTTCAACTGATAGAATAATTTTATGTAGGAGTTAATTATGGAAAATATTAAAAATAAAAAATGGTATGATAATGTCTTGTGGATTTGTATAATAAGCTATGCAATTTTATTCATAAGCGAAGTAATAGGAGGATTATTTATATCTAGGTTAGTTAAGGGATTATTTACATCCGGATTAATTAGAGGTGATGTATATATTTATACATTTATTATGTATATTTTATTCATTGATATATGGATTGGAGTTCTTTTTGTATTGTTCGTTTTTAAAAGTAATCATTATATTATTGATAAAATAACAACAAAGACTAAAGGAAATAATATGGCAAATCTATTTTGGGGATTATTTATAGGATTTGTGTTAAATGGACTCTGTGCATTAATTGCCATGATAAATGGAGATTTTACTTTACGATTTAGTCAATTTGAAATATTTCGTGCTTTTGGTTTATTTTTCGCAGTTTTTGTTCAATCTTCTGCAGAAGAGTTATTATGTAGAGGATTTATGTATCAGAGATTATTAAAATCTACTAATAGTCCGGCTTTTGCAATTATATTTAATTCACTATTCTTTGCGGCTTTACATTTGTTCAATAATGGAATGTCGATTTTGCCATTTTACTGTATATTAATTTTTGGGGTTTTAGCATCAATGCTTGTATATTATTTCGACAGTTTGTGGATGGTAATGGGATTACATGCAATGTGGAATTTTACTCAAAGTATATTATTAGGATTACCAAATAGTGGAAATAATGTCCCTTATTACATTTTCAAAATTGGGAGCTCAGTAAAGGGAAGTTTCGCTTATAATCCGATTTTTGGATTAGAAGGAACGATTTTCTCTTGTGTTTTGATTACCGCTTGTTGTGTGGCATTATATCTTTGGAAATCGAAGAAAAATAAAGAATAAGTAGTTTTAAATTAACAATTAATAAAGTTTAGTGTTTAAGAGAAAAAATTTTTCTTAAAATCTAAACTTTTTTTATTGTGAAAAATAGCATAAAAATCTAGTTATCCGCATAAAAACTGGACTTATCACACTTTATCAAGGTCAAAACCACTCAATTTACTACTAATTTACTACTTATGAATGAGCTTTGATACGACGATTTATCCTTGAAAAGTGAAGATATAAAGATACTTCCAATAAAATTTGAATATTTAATAGGTAGACACTTCAAAAAATGAGGTGTCTATTTTTTTACCCGATTTTGAAAGGAAGTGAACTTATGAAAACAAAAAATCAAGAATCAAAAGGTCGTTCCCCACTCTTTAAGACCATCAAACATTCATTCAGCCAATAAAAAAGAAAGGATAGGTAAAAATATGGAACTTAAATTTGTGATTCCCAACATGGAAAAAACATTCGGCAATTTAGAATTTGCTGGCGAGGATAAAGTCGTTCAGCGAAGAATCAACGGACGGCTAACTGTCTTATCAAGAAGCTATAATCTCTATTCTGATGTTCAAAGAGCAGATGATATTGTGGTGGTGCTTCCTGCTGAAGCTGGCGAAAAACATTTCGGCTTTGAGGAACGTGTGAAGTTAGTCAATCCACGTATTACCGCAGAGGGCTACAAAATCGGCACTCGTGGTTTTACAAATTACCTTTTACATGCTGACGACATGATAAAAGAATAAAGAAAGAGAGGAAAAATGATGAGATTAGCAAATGGCATTGTATTAGATAAAGACACGACTTTTGGAGAATTGAAATTCTCTGCTCTACGTCGTGAAGTGAGAATCCAAAATGAAGACGGGTCGGTTTCAGATGAAATCAAGGAACGTACCTATGACTTAAAATCCAAAGGACAAGGACGCATGATTCAAGTAAGTATTCCTGCCAGCGTGCCTTTGAAAGAGTTTGATTATAACGCACGGGTGGAACTTATCAATCCCATTGCGGACACCGTTGCTACTGCCACCTATCAAGGAGCAGATGTTGACTGGTATATCAAGGCAGACGATATTGTGCTGACAAAGGATTCTAGTTCATTCAAAGCTCAACCACAAGCAAAGAAAGAACCGACACAAGACAAATAGTCGCTAGGTAGAAAGGAGACTTTTTCGCATGAAACAGCGTGGTAAAAGGATTCGCCCATCTGGTAAAGATTTAGTCTTTCATTTTACGATAGCGTCACTCCTGCCTGTTTTCCTGCTGGTTGTCGGACTGTTTCATGTGAAGACAATCCAGCAGATCAACTGGCAGGATTTTAACCTATCACAAGCAGATAAGATTGACATTCCCTATTTAATTATCAGTTTCAGTGTCGCAATTCTTATCTGCTTGCTGGTAGCGTTTGTATTCAAACGGGTTCGCTATGATACGGTTAAACAACTTTACCACCGTCAAAAACTGGCAAAGATGATACTTGAAAACAAGTGGTATGAATCTGAACAGGTCAAAACAGAGGGTTTCTTTAAAGATAGTGCTGGTCGTACAAAGGAAAAGATAACCTACTTCCCTAAAATGTATTATCGACTTAAAAATGGCTTGATACAGATACGGGTGGAAATCACGCTGGGAAAATATCAAGACCAACTCTTACACTTGGAAAAGAAATTAGAGAGTGGCTTGTACTGTGAGCTGACGGATAAAGAGTTAAAGGATTCCTATGTGGAATATACTTTGCTCTATGACACCATAGCCAGTCGTATTTCTATTGATGAAGTAGAAGCTAAAGATGGTAAACTTCGCTTAATGAAAAACGTATGGTGGGAATATGATAAGCTCCCTCATATGTTGATTGCTGGTGGTACAGGTGGCGGTAAAACTTACTTTATACTGACACTGATTGAAGCCTTGCTTCATACAGATTCAAAACTGTATATTCTTGACCCGAAAAATGCTGACCTTGCGGACTTAGGTTCTGTGATGGCAAATGTCTACTATAGAAAAGAAGACTTGCTTTCTTGCATTGAAACATTCTATGAAGAAATGATGAAACGTAGTGAGGAAATGAAGCAGATGAAGAACTATAAGACTGGCAAAAATTATGCTTACTTAGGTCTCCCGGCACACTTCTTAATCTTTGATGAATACGTCGCTTTCATGGAAATGCTGGGAACAAAAGAAAACACCGCAGTTATGAATAAGCTGAAACAGATTGTCATGTTAGGTCGTCAAGCTGGCTTCTTTCTAATACTGGCTTGTCAACGTCCAGACGCAAAATATTTAGGCGACGGAATCCGTGATCAGTTTAATTTCAGAGTGGCTTTAGGTCGTATGTCTGAAATGGGCTATGGCATGATGTTTGGCAGTGACGTACAAAAGGATTTCTTCTTAAAGCGAATCAAAGGTCGTGGCTATGTTGATGTAGGAACAAGTGTCATATCAGAGTTTTATACTCCCCTTGTACCAAAAGGATATGATTTCTTGGAGGAAATTAAAAAGTTATCCAACAGCAGACAGTCCACGCAGGCGACGTGCGAAGCGGAAGTCGCAGGTGTGGACTGATCTTGCTGGCTGGTGTGGCAATAGCCACGCCAGCACTTAACCCCCCGTATCTAACAGGGGGGTACAAATCGACAGGAAACAGTCAAAAAAACATTAGAAAATCCTTTGGTTACAAGGGATTTACAAAATTTCAGCGTATGTCAAATGGGCTTTAAAAGTTGACATACGCCTTTTTGATTGGAGGGATTTTTACTGAATGAACAAACTTGGTTACAGCATTTAAAAGAAAAACGCTTGGCTTATGGACTATCTCAAAACCGTTTAGCTGTTGCGACTGGTATTACAAGGCAGTATCTAAGCGATATTGAAACAGGAAAAGTCAAGCCATCAGAGGATTTACAGCAGTCCCTTTGGGAAGCTATGGAACGCTTCAATCCCGACGCTCCCCTTGAAATGCTGTTTGATTATGTAAGGATTCGCTTTCCGACAACAGACGTACAGCAGGTGGTCGAAAACATCTTACAACTGAAACTGTCCTATTTTCTTCATGAGGACTATGGTTTCTATTCTTATTCAGAGCATTATGCTTTAGGCGACATATTCGTCCTTTGCTCCCATGAACTGGACAAAGGAGTTCTGGTGGAATTGAAAGGTCGTGGGTGCAGACAATTTGAAAGCTATCTTCTGGCACAACAAAGAAGCTGGTATGAGTTCTTTATGGACGTTTTGGTGGCTGGCGGTGTGATGAAACGCCTTGACCTTGCCATTAACGATAAGACAGGGATTTTGAATATCCCTGTACTCACTGAAAAGTGCCAACAGGAAGAATGTATCTCCGTCTTCCGCAGTTTTAAAAGCTATCGCAGTGGCGAACTGGTACGCAAAGAGGAAAAGGAATGTATGGGAAACACCCTCTATATCGGTTCATTACAAAGTGAAGTTTATTTCTGTATCTATGAAAAGGACTACGAGCAGTACAAGAAAAATGATATTCCCATTGAAGACGCAGAAGTAAAAAACCGTTTTGAGATTCGATTGAAAAATGAGCGTGCCTATTATGCAGTCCGTGATTTACTCGTCTATGACAATCCAGAGCATACCGCCTTTAAAATTATCAATCGGTATATCCGTTTTGTAGATAAAGACGATTCCAAACCTCGTTCTGATTGGAAACTGAATGAAGAATGGGCTTGGTTTATTGGGAACAATCGTGAACGATTAAAACTAACCACAAAACCAGAGCCTTACTCCTTCCAAAGGACGCTGAACTGGCTATCTCATCAAGTTGCCCCGACCTTAAAGGTTGCGATTAAACTTGATGAAATCAACCAGACGCAGGTTGTAAAAGACATTCTCGACCATGCGAAACTGACAGACCGACACAAGCAGATTTTGAAGCAACAGTCAGTAAAAGAACAGGACGTGATAACAACAAAAAAATAACTCAAATACAAATTCATTGAATATAGAGAGGAGAACATTTTTATGAATTTTGGACAAAACCTTTATAACTGGTTTCTATCAAACGCTCAATCACTGGTGCTTTTAGCAATCGTTGTGATTGGCTTGTATCTTGGCTTCAAGCGTGAGTTTAGCAAACTGATTGGCTTTTTAATTATTGCGATTATTGCGGTTGGCTTAGTCTTCAACGCTGCTGGAGTAAAAGACATTTTACTAGAGCTATTCAATCGCATTATTGGTGCTTAAATAAAACCGTTCTTTTGTGGAATATAAGTGGTTTTCTTATGTTCCGCAAAGGAATGGTACACCAAACGAAGTGCGGTAGGGATTTTTGAATCTCTACAAAGAAAGGACGTGAATATATGGACGATATGCAAGTCTATATTGCGAATTTAGGCAAATACAATGAGGGCGAATTGGTCGGTGCGTGGTTTACCTTTCCCATTGACTTTGAGGAAGTCAAAGAGAAAATCGGCTTGAATGATGAATATGAGGAATACGCCATTCATGACTACGAGTTACCCTTTACGGTTGACGAATACACTTCCATTGGCGAACTCAATCGACTATGGGAAATGGTATCGGAATTACCCGAAGAATTACAATCGGAGCTATCTGCTCTGCTCACTCATTTTTCAAGCATTGAAGAACTAAGCGAACATCAAGAGGATATTATCATTCATTCCGATTGTGATGATATGTATGACGTGGCACGCTACTACATTGAAGAAACGGGTGCTTTAGGCGAAGTACCAGCTAGTCTTCAAAACTATATTGATTATCAAGCCTATGGTCGGGATTTAGACCTTTCAGGAACGTTTATCTCAACCAATCATGGGATTTTTGAAATCGTCTATTAAATCTGTCGGTACATTACTACTGGCAGATTTTCTATTTTACGGGGTGGCTCAATCAGCTACCCCTATTTTTTATGAAAGGATTGATTACATGAAGAAAATACGAAGCTATACCAGTATCTGGTCTGTGGAAAAGGTACTGTATTCTATCAATGATTTTAGACTTCCGTTTCCCATAACCTTTACGCAAATGACATGGTTTGTCGTGTCACTCTTTGCAGTGATGATACTTGGCAACTTGCCCCCTCTTTCCATGATAGAGGGAGCATTTCTCAAATACTTTGGGATTCCTGTGGCTTTCACATGGTTTATGTCTACAAAAACTTTTGATGGTAAAAAGCCTTATGGATTTTTGAAGTCTGTCATTGCTTATGCACTGCGACCAAAGCTGACCTATGCAGGAAAAAAAGTAACGCTTGGCAGAAACCAGCCACAAGAAGCCATTACAGCAGTTAGGAGTGAATTTTATGGCATATCCAATTAAATACATTGAAAACAATCTCGTCTGGAATAAAGACGGGGAATGTTATGCTTACTATGAGCTTGTTCCTTACAATTACTCATTTCTAAGTCCAGAACAGAAAATACAAGTGCATGATTCTTTCAGACAGCTTATCGCACAAAATCGTGATGGCAAAATTCATGCTTTACAAATCAGTACAGAATCCAGCATACGTTCTGCACAAGAGCGTTCCAAAAATGAAGTCACTGGCAAGCTCAAAGCGGTTGCCTATGACAAAATCGACCAACAGACAGACGCTTTAATATCCATGATTGGCGAAAATCAAGTGAACTACCGTTTCTTTATCGGCTTTAAGTTGCTTCTCAACGATCAGGAGTTTTCTATGAAAAGTCTTACCGTTGAAGCAAAAAATGCTTTGTCTGATTTTGTCTATGATGTGAACCATAAGCTGATGGGCGATTTTGTTAGTATGAGTAATGATGAAATCCTGCGTTTTCAGAAGATGGAAAAGCTCTTAGAAAATAAAATCTCTCGTCGTTTCAAAATCCGCAGGTTAGATAAGGACGACTTCGGCTATCTGATTGAACACCTTTACGGACAGACAGGCACTGCCTATGAAGAGTATGAGTACCATCTATCAAAGAAAAAGCTGGATAATGAAACGCTGATTAAATACTATGACTTGATTAAGCCTACTCGCTGTTTGGTGGAAGAAAAACAGCGATATTTGAAAATCCAGCAGGAAGATGAAACCGTCTATGTAGCTTACTTTACCATTAACAGCATTGTCGGAGAACTGGACTTCCCGTCCTCTGAAATCTTCTACTACCAGCAACAGCAATTTACATTCCCGATTGATACGTCAATGAATGTGGAAATTGTAGCGAATCGTAAAGCCCTATCTACTGTCCGCAATAAAAAGAAAGAACTGAAAGACTTGGATAACCACGCTTGGCAAAGTGATAATGAAACCAGCTCCAATGTGGCGGAAGCTCTGGAAAGTGTGAATGAGCTGGAAACCAATTTAGACCAAAGCAAGGAATCTATGTACAAGCTGTCTTATGTGGTAAGGGTATCAGCAAATGATCTTGACGAACTCAAACGTCGTTGTAATGAAGTGAAAGATTTTTATGACGATTTAAGCGTAAAACTGGTACGACCATTTGGGGATATGCTCGGCTTACATGAAGAATTTTTACCTGCCAGCAAGCGTTATATGAATGATTATATTCAATACGTGACCTCTGATTTCCTCGCTGGTTTAGGTTTTGGTGCTACTCAAATGCTGGGGGAAAATGAGGGGATTTATGTTGGCTACAGCTTAGATACTGGACGCAATGTCTATCTGAAACCTGCTCTTGCCAGTCAAGGGGTTAAGGGTTCAGTAACCAATGCGTTAGCGTCGGCTTTTGTTGGTTCGCTGGGTGGTGGTAAATCCTTTGCGAATAACCTTATCGTCTATTATGCGGTGCTTTATGGGGCACAAGCAGTGATTGTAGACCCAAAAGCAGAACGTGGCAGATGGAAAGAAACCTTGCCAGAGATTTCCCATGAAATCAATATCGTCACTCTGACTTCTGATGAGAAAAACAAAGGCTTACTTGACCCTTATGTGATTATGAAAAATCCCAAAGATTCTGAATCACTGGCTATTGATATTCTGACATTCCTTACGGGGATTTCCTCTCGTGATGGGGAACGCTTCCCAATCCTTAGAAAAGCCATTCGTGCAGTAACCAATAGTGAAGTACGAGGGTTGATGAAAGTGATTGAGGAATTACGGGTTGAGAATACGCCACTAAGTACCAGTATAGCCGACCATATCGAAAGTTTTACAGACTATGACTTTGCACATTTATTATTCAGTAATGGTTATGTGGAGCAGTCTATCAGCTTAGAAAAACAACTGAACATTATACAGGTTGCGGACTTGGTACTTCCCGACAAGGAAACTTCCTTTGAGGAATATACCACTATGGAGCTTTTATCCGTTGCTATGCTGATTGTCATTAGTACCTTTGCTTTAGACTTTATCCATACAGACCGAAGCATTTTCAAGATTGTAGATTTAGACGAAGCATGGAGCTTTTTACAGGTAGCACAAGGAAAAACACTATCTATGAAGCTGGTTCGGGCTGGTCGTGCTATGAACGCTGGGGTATATTTCGTGACCCAAAATACAGACGACCTCTTAGATGAAAAACTGAAAAATAACCTCGGCTTAAAATTTGCATTTCGTTCCACTGACCTTAACGAGATTAAAAAGACCTTAGCCTTTTTTGGTGTAGACCCAGAGGACGAAAACAATCAGAAGCGATTGCGTGATTTGGAAAACGGGCAATGCCTTATCAGTGATTTATATGGTCGTGTCGGTGTGATACAGTTCCACCCTGTATTTGAAGAACTGCTCCATGCCTTTGATACCAGACCACCTGTGCGAAAAGAGGTGTAAATGTGAAACCATCAATAGTAAACAGAATAAAATCAAACTGGACGCTGAAACGTCTAGGTAAAGTGGCAATGACAGTGGCTTTCACACTTGTGATTGCCATTTTTCTTTTAGCCATGCTGGGAACGGTGGTTCAAGCTGCGGGCTTGGTAGATGATACGGTCAATGTGGCAAATGAATACAGCCGATACCCACTTGAAAACTATCAACTGGATTTTTATGTGGATAATAGCTGGGGCTGGCTTCCGTGGAACTGGTCGGACGGGATTGGAAAACAGGTCATGTATGGACTATATGCCATTACCAATTTTATTTGGACAATCAGTTTGTATGTTTCCAATGCGACAGGTTACTTAGTACAGGAAGCCTATTCCTTAGACTTCATTTCCGCTACAGCAGATTCCATTGGTAAGAATATGCAGACCTTAGCTGGTGTGAGTGCAAACGGATTTTCAACAGAGGGTTTCTATGTTGGATTCCTCTTACTCTTGATTTTGGTTCTTGGGGTTTATGTTGCCTATACGGGACTGATAAAGAGAGAAACCACAAAGGCAATTCATGCCATTATGAATTTTGTGCTGGTGTTTATCCTATCGGCTTCCTTTATTGCCTACGCTCCCGACTACATTAAAAAAATCAATGACTTTTCATCAGACATCAGTAATGCCAGTTTATCACTTGGCACGAAGATTGTCATGCCCCATTCCGATAGTCAAGGCAAGGACAGCGTGGACTTAATCAGAGATAGCCTGTTTTCCATACAGGTTCAGCAACCGTGGCTACTGCTTCAATACAACAGTTCAGACATTGAAAGTATCGGTATTGACCGTGTGGAAAGCCTGCTCTCCACCAGCCCAGATTCCAACAATGGCGAAGACAGAGAAAAAATTGTTGCGGAAGAAATTGAAGACAGAAGCAATACCAATCTAACCATTACAAAGACCATTAACCGTTTAGGTACAGTCTTCTTCCTATTTGTCTTCAATATTGGGATTTCCATATTTGTATTCCTATTAACAGGAATCATGATTTTCTCGCAGGTACTTTTTATCATCTATGCTATGTTTCTGCCTGTGAGCTTTATTTTAAGCATGATTCCATCATTTGATGGTATGTCAAAACGAGCCATAACAAAGCTCTTTAATACCATTTTGACACGAGCTGGAATCACATTGATTATTACGACAGCATTTAGTATTTCAACCATGCTCTATACCTTATCGGCTGGTTATCCGTTCTTTTTGATTGCTTTTCTACAGATTGTGACCTTTGCAGGAATCTACTTCAAGCTGGGCGATTTAATGAGTATGTTTTCTCTACAGAGTAACGATTCTCAAAGTGTGGGAAGTCGTGTGATGAGAAAACCTCGTATGCTTATGCACGCTCACATGCACCGTCTACAGCGGAAACTTGGACGTTCCATGACTACTCTAGGGGCTGGGTCTGCCATTGTTACAGGTAAAAAAGGACAGTCGGGTTCGGGGAGTTCTGCAAGGACACAAGCAGATCACTCCCGACCAGACGGAAAGGAAAAATCAACACTTGGAAAACGTATCGGTCAAACCATCGGTACAGTAGCTGATACCAAAGACAGAATGGTAGACACTGCTAGTGGTTTGAAAGAACAGGTTAAAGATTTGCCGACCAATGCAAGATATGCAGTATATCAAGGAAAATCCAAAGTAAAAGAGAATGTCCGTGATTTAACCAGTAGTATTTCTCAAACCAAAGCGGACAGAGCCAGTGGACGCAAGGAACAGCAGGAACAAAGGCGAAAAACCATTGCGAAGCGTCGCTCTGAAATGGAACAGGTCAAACAGAAAAAACAGCCTGCTTCTTCTGTTCATGAAAGACCGACTACAAGACAAGAACAATATCATGATGAACAGACCTCAAAACAGTCTAATATTCAGACTTCATATAAGGAATCTCAACAAGCCAAACAAGAGCGTCCAGCAGTTAAGTCCGATTTTTCAAGTCCAAAAGTGGAACGCCAAGGCAATACCGTTCAAGAAAAAACCGTTCAAAAGCCAGCAACTTCAACCACTACAGCAGATAGAACTTCACAACGTCCAATCACAAAAGAACGTCCGTCTACTGTTCAAAGAGTACCACTACAAAATACAAGAAGTAGACCACCAATCAAAACCGCCACCATTAAGAAAGTCGGTAAGAAACCATGAAGTTGAAAACTTTAGTGATTGGTGGTTCTGGATTATTCTTGATGGTCTTCTCACTGCTTCTGTTTGTTGCCATTTTATTTTCAGATGAACAGGACAGCGGAATTTCCAATATTCATTATGGAGGTGTGAATGTTTCCGCAGAAGTGCTGGCTCATAAGCCTATGGTAGAAAAATATGCCAAAGAATATGGCGTTGAAGAATATGTCAACATACTTCTTGCGATTATACAGGTGGAATCGGGCGGTACTGCGGAAGATGTTATGCAGTCCTCGGAATCCCTCGGTCTTCCACCTAATTCATTGAGTACAGAAGAATCCATTAAGCAAGGTGTGAAGTATTTCAGTGAATTATTAGCCAGTAGCGAAAGGCTCAGTGTAGATTTAGAATCGGTTATCCAGTCCTACAATTATGGTGGTGGTTTCTTAGGGTATGTGGCTAATCGTGGAAATAAATATACCTTTGAACTGGCTCAAAGTTTCTCAAAAGAGTATTCAGGTGGCGAAAAAGTGTCTTACCCCAATCCCATAGCCATACCTATCAATGGGGGCTGGCGATACAACTATGGCAATATGTTTTATGTGCAACTGGTAACGCAGTATCTTGTCACAACAGAGTTTGATGATGATACGGTACAAGCCATCATGGACGAAGCACTGAAATATGAGGGCTGGCGATACGTTTACGGTGGAGCTTCCCCGACTACTTCTTTTGATTGTAGCGGACTGACACAATGGACGTATGGAAAAGCTGGAATTAACTTACCACGAACCGCACAACAGCAATATGATGTGACCCAGCATATCCCACTATCGGAAGCACAAGCTGGCGATTTGGTTTTCTTTCATTCTACCTATAACGCTGGCTCTTATATTACTCATGTTGGGATATACCTTGGCAATAACCGTATGTTTCATGCAGGCGACCCAATCGGTTATGCCGACTTAACAAGCCCCTACTGGCAACAGCATTTAGTGGGAGCAGGACGAATCAAACAATGAGAAAGGAAGATTTAATGATGAAATTTAGAAAAAATCAGAATAAAGAAAAACAGATACCAAAGGAAAAGAAACCTCGTGTCTACTATAAGGTCAATCCTCATAAAAAGGTTGTGATTGCCTTGTGGGTACTTTTAGGGCTTAGTTTCAGCTTTGCGATATTCAAGCACTTTACAGCTATAGATACTCATACTATTCACGAAACAACTATCATAGAAAAGGAATACGTTGATACTCATCATGTAGAAAATTTTGTAGAGAACTTTGCGAAAGTCTACTATTCATGGGAGCAATCCGATAAGTCCATTGATAATCGAATGGAAAGTCTAAAAGGCTATCTGACAGATGAACTTCAAGCTCTCAATGTTGATACAGTACGCAAAGATATTCCTGTATCGTCTTCTGTAAGAGGATTTCAGATATGGACGGTAGAGCCAACTGGCGACAATGAGTTTAATGTAACCTACAGTGTAGACCAGCTCATTACAGAGGGAGAAAATACAAAGACCGTCCACTCTGCTTATATAGTGAGTGTCTATGTAGATGGTTCTGGAAATATGGTACTGGTTAAGAATCCGACCATTACCAACATACCTAAGAAATCAAGTTATAAACCAAAAGCCATTGAAAGTGAGGGGACGGTTGATTCCATTACAACCAATGAAATCAATGAGTTTTTAACGACGTTCTTCAAGCTCTATCCTACAGCGACAGCCAGTGAACTTTCCTACTATGTGAATGACGGGATATTAAAACCAATCGGAAAAGAGTACATCTTTCAAGAACTGGTAAATCCTATTCACAATCGTAAGGATAATCAAGTCACGGTATCGCTGACAGTGGAGTATATCGACCAGCAGACCAAAGCAACGCAGGTATCTCAATTTGATTTGGTACTTGAAAAGAACGGGAGTAATTGGAAGATTATAGAATAACAAATATTGGTACATTATTACAGCTATTTTGTAATCACGTACTCTCTTTGATAAAAAATTGGAGATTCCTTTACAAATATGCTCTTACGTGCTATTATTTAAGTATCTATTTAAAAGGAGTTAATAAATATGCGGCAAGGTATTCTTAAATAAACTGTCAATTTGATAGTGGGAACAAATAATTGGATGTCCTTTTTTAGGAGGGCTTAGTTTTTTGTACCCAGTTTAAGAATACCTTTATCATGTGATTCTAAAGTATCCAGAGAATATCTGTATGCTTTGTATACCTATGGTTATGCATAAAAATCCCAGTGATAAAAGTATTTATCACTGGGATTTTTATGCCCTTTTGGGTTTTTGAATGGAGGAAAATCACATGAAAATTATTAATATTGGAGTTTTAGCTCATGTTGATGCAGGAAAAACTACCTTAACAGAAAGCTTATTATATAACAGTGGAGCGATTACAGAATTAGGAAGCGTGGACAAAGGTACAACGAGGACGGATAATACGCTTTTAGAACGTCAGAGAGGAATTACAATTCAGACAGGAATAACCTCTTTTCAGTGGGAAAATACGAAGGTGAACATCATAGACACGCCAGGACATATGGATTTCTTAGCAGAAGTATATCGTTCATTATCAGTTTTAGATGGGGCAATTCTACTGATTTCTGCAAAAGATGGCGTACAAGCACAAACTCGTATATTATTTCATGCACTTAGGAAAATGGGGATTCCCACAATCTTTTTTATCAATAAGATTGACCAAAATGGAATTGATTTATCAACGGTTTATCAGGATATTAAAGAGAAACTTTCTGCCGAAATTGTAATCAAACAGAAGGTAGAACTGTATCCTAATATGTGTGTGACGAACTTTACCGAATCTGAACAATGGGATACGGTAATAGAGGGAAACGATGACCTTTTAGAGAAATATATGTCCGGTAAATCATTAGAAGCATTGGAACTCGAACAAGAGGAAAGCATAAGATTTCAGAATTGTTCTCTGTTCCCTCTTTATCATGGAAGTGCAAAAAGTAATATAGGGATTGATAACCTTATAGAAGTTATTACTAATAAATTTTATTCATCAACACATCGAGGTCCGTCTGAACTTTGCGGAAATGTTTTCAAAATTGAATATACAAAAAAAAGACAACGTCTTGCATATATACGCCTTTATAGTGGAGTACTACATTTACGAGATTCGGTTAGAGTATCAGAAAAAGAAAAAATAAAAGTTACAGAAATGTATACTTCAATAAATGGTGAATTATGTAAGATTGATAGAGCTTATTCTGGAGAAATTGTTATTTTGCAAAATGAGTTTTTGAAGTTAAATAGTGTTCTTGGAGATACAAAACTATTGCCACAGAGAAAAAAGATTGAAAATCCGCACCCTCTACTACAAACAACTGTTGAACCGAGTAAACCTGAACAGAGAGAAATGTTGCTTGATGCCCTTTTGGAAATCTCAGATAGTGATCCGCTTCTACGATATTACGTGGATTCTACGACACATGAAATTATACTTTCTTTCTTAGGGAAAGTACAAATGGAAGTGATTAGTGCACTGTTGCAAGAAAAGTATCATGTGGAGATAGAACTAAAAGAGCCTACAGTCATTTATATGGAGAGACCGTTAAAAAATGCAGAATATACCATTCACATCGAAGTGCCGCCAAATCCTTTCTGGGCTTCCATTGGTTTATCTGTATCACCGCTTCCGTTGGGAAGTGGAATGCAGTATGAGAGCTCGGTTTCTCTTGGATACTTAAATCAATCATTTCAAAATGCAGTTATGGAAGGGATACGCTATGGTTGCGAACAAGGATTATATGGTTGGAATGTGACGGACTGTAAAATCTGTTTTAAGTATGGCTTATACTATAGCCCTGTTAGTACCCCAGCAGATTTTCGGATGCTTGCTCCTATTGTATTGGAACAAGTCTTAAAAAAAGCTGGAACAGAATTGTTAGAGCCATATCTTAGTTTTAAAATTTATGCGCCACAGGAATATCTTTCACGAGCATACAACGATGCTCCTAAATATTGTGCGAACATCGTAGACACTCAATTGAAAAATAATGAGGTCATTCTTAGTGGAGAAATCCCTGCTCGGTGTATTCAAGAATATCGTAGTGATTTAACTTTCTTTACAAATGGACGTAGTGTTTGTTTAACAGAGTTAAAAGGGTACCATGTTACTACCGGTGAACCTGTTTGCCAGCCCCGTCGTCCAAATAGTCGGATAGATAAAGTACGATATATGTTCAATAAAATAACTTAGTGTATTTTATGTTGTTATATAAATATGGTTTCTTGTTAAATAAGATGAAATATTTTTTAATAAAGATTTGAATTAAAGTGTAAAGGAGGAGATAGTTATTATAAACTACAAGTGGATATTGTGTCCTGTATGTGGAAATAAAACACGATTAAAGATAAGGGAAGATACTGAATTAAAAAAATTCCCCCTCTATTGTCCGAAATGCAGACAAGAAAATTTAATTGAAATAAAGCAGTTCAAAGTAACTGTGATTACAGAGCCAGACGCAAAGACGCAGAGCCGATAAAATGAGATTAATACAATCTCATTTTATCGGCTCTTTCCGTTATGTATGGATTCTTTTAATTAGTCTTCGATGTTTCTTGCTTCGTTGATACCGCTGGCTAAAGATTCCATTAAGGATAGTTCTTTGTCTGTAAAGCTATCCATGTATTTCTCTATCTGTAATCGTCGGGTGCTTTTTACCAAGTTATTAGCAGGTAAGAAAAATTCATCAACGGAAACATGAAGTAACGATACAAGGTCATAAAGAACTTGTATGCTGGGGTGTTGCCCTTTATTTTCAATATTAGTTAAGTACCGTGGGTCAATTTCAATCAATGCTCCCACTTGTTCACGAGTTAAACCTCGTTTCAATCGAGCTTCTTTAATGGCTAAACCAAAGGCTCTAAAATCATATTTATCTTCTTTTTTACGCATAGTAGACCACCTCTATACATTTTATTGTTCCTACTGAATTAAAAACAGGTATAGAAAAACGTGTTATATGGTTTATAGGTTTATATTTAATAAAAAGCACTACTAAACGCCAATAAAAAAAACCGTTATATGGTAGTGCTATTTACGCTGTTAAAATATTGTATATTACTTCCAAATGGCGGTTTGTTGGAGGTCAACGTCGCCATGAAGTACATCATATACAATAAATTTCCTTACATTGGGTTCTTGTCAAAAAAAGTCGTCTATCTGCAATAGATAAGTACGTCCACCAATGTGGTTTTATAAATCATATAGATAGAATAACAGAAGCATGTAAACAGAGAAATAAATCTGTTTATATGCTTTTTTGGCTATTCAGAACTTTTTTACAAAGTTTATTTATCAGTAATGCAACAAATCCCCCTTTCACATTGGGACTAAGAGTGAAAGGAGATAAACGAGCAAGGCTCACTTCCTTTCCTAGACAGAAAGGGGGTGAGAAACATGAAACCATCTTCTTTTCAGACCACAATAGAAAATCAGTTTGACTATATCTGTAAACGTGCTATGGAAGACGAGCGAAAGAATTATATGCTTTATCTTTCAAGGATTGCAAAGCGTGAGGTGTCCTTTTCGGATGTTGGCGATTATCTTGTTAGCCAGTTTGCGACAACAGATAACTATTCAACTGACTTTCAGATTTTTACACTCAATGGGTTATCAGTAGGCGTTGAAAATGATTTGTTGAGTGAAGCATTACGTGAGTTGCCAGACAAGAAACGTGAAATTCTACTGCTGTTTTACTTTATGGACATGAGCGATTCAGAAATTGCAGACCTGTTGAAATTGAACCGTTCTACTGTCTATCGGCATAGAACCAGTGGACTAGCCTTAATTAAAAAGTTTATGGAGGAATTTGAAGAATGAAAACACAATATCCTATGATTCCCTTTCCTCTCATTGTAAAGGCAACAGATGGCGATACCGAAGCGATTAACCAGATTCTACATCATTACAGAGGGTACATAACGAAGCGTTCCCTACGACTTATGAAAGATGAATATGGCAATCAAAGTATGGTCGTTGATGAAGTCTTACGTGGAAGAATGGAAACCAGACTGATTACAAAGATTTTGTCATTTGAAATTAAGTAATATCCTCTCTCCTTTCGTGGAAGCGTGCTAAACCATTCCACGCTTCCCGAACAGGGAGGTTTGTTATTCCACCAAAGCATATTGAGCTTTCAATGTGTTTTGATAGGCTAACGAGCCATTGTTCTTTGAAAACTGAATAAAAGTAATCGAATACGTTTCGATAAGAAAAGAGCCAACGGAACTAACCGCCATGACCTATCTTATAAAGATAGCGAGCGATTCATGTTAGTGATCCGAGAAGCAATCTTTAGCAGGATTGCCTGCAACGACATTCTTATCGTGATAATGATACTCCCATACAGTCAATAGTCCGAGCGTGATAAAACCGTCGCAGGCAATGAGTATGGCTACATGAGAACCATGCAGGGGTGGAACTCCCGTGAGCTTTGCTAAAGCTGTTCGATTGCTGGTAAAACAACTTTTATGAAATCCAAATGAGTGATTTGGAAAGGAGGATTTTATGAAGCAGACTGACATTCCTATTTGGGAACGTTATACCCTAACCATTGAAGAAGCGTCAAAATATTTTCGTATTGGCGAAAACAAGCTACGACGCTTGGCAGAGGAAAATAAAAATGCAAATTGGCTGATTATGAATGGCAATCGTATTCAGATTAAACGAAAACAATTTGAAAAAATTATAGATACATTGGACGCAATCTAGCGTCGCCAAAGGGTCTTGTATATGATAAAATAGTATTAAGTCGTATCAAGGCTCTTTCCATAAAGGAAAGGAGCAAATGCCATGTCAGAAAAAAGACGTGACAATAAAGGTCGAATCTTAAAGACTGGAGAGAGCCAACGAAAAGACGGAAGATACTTATACAAATATATAGATTCATTTGGAGAACCGCAATTTGTTTACTCGTGGAAACTTGTGGCTACAGACCGAGTACCAGCAGGAAAGCGTGATTGTATCTCACTTAGAGAGAAAATCGCAGAGTTACAGAAAGACATTCATGATGGTATTGATGTTGTAGGAAAGAAAATGACACTCTGCCAGCTTTACGCAAAACAGAACGCTCAAAGACCAAAGGTTAGAAAAAACACTGAAACTGGACGCAAATATCTTATGGATATTTTGAAGAAAGACAAGTTAGGTGTAAGAAGTATTGACAGTATTAAGCCATCAGACGCTAAAGAATGGGCTATTAGAATGAGTGAAAATGGTTATGCTTATCAAACCATCAATAACTACAAACGTTCTTTAAAGGCTTCATTCTATATTGCTATACAAGATGATTGTGTTCGGAAGAATCCATTTGACTTTCAACTGAAAGCAGTTCTTGATGATGATACTGTCCCTAAGACCGTACTAACAGAAGAACAGGAAGAAAAACTGTTAGCCTTTGCAAAAGCTGATAAAACCTACAGCAAAAATTATGATGAAATTCTGATACTCTTAAAAACAGGTCTTCGTATTTCAGAGTTTGGTGGTTTGACACTTCCAGATTTAGATTTTGAGAATCGTCTTGTCAATATAGACCATCAGCTATTGAGAGATACTGAAATTGGGTACTACATTGAAACACCAAAGACCAAAAGTGGCGAACGTCAAGTTCCTATGGTTGAAGAAGCCTATCAAGCATTTAAGCGAGTGTTAGCGAATCGAAAGAATGATAAGCGTGTTGAGATTGATGGATATAGTGATTTCCTCTTTCTTAATAGAAAGAACTATCCAAAAGTGGCAAGTGATTACAACGGCATGATGAAAGGTCTTGTTAAGAAATACAATAAGTATAACGAGGATAAATTGCCACACATCACTCCACATAGTTTGCGACATACATTCTGTACCAACTATGCAAATGCAGGAATGAATCCAAAGGCATTACAGTACATTATGGGACATGCTAATATAGCCATGACGCTGAACTATTACGCACATGCAACATTCGATTCTGCAATGGCAGAAATGAAACGCTTGAATAAAGAGAAGCAACAGGAGCGTCTTGTTGCTTAGTAGTACAAATGAATTTACTACTTATTTACCACTTCTGACAGCTAAGACATGAGGAAATATGCAAAGAAACGTGAAGTATCTTCCTACAGTAAAAATACTCGAAAGCACATAGAATAAGGCTTTACGAGCATTTAAGAAAATATAAAAAGATAATTAGAAATTTATACTTTGTTTATTTTTAAACAACAAGGTTCCCGGGAACCCAACTGATGCAAAGCATCGTGGAAGGGTGGGGTTCTTATTGACTTTTTGTATTATCTGTATTATAATATATAATACAAGGAGATGAGAGAAATGTTTTTTATTGATACTTTGTCGGAAGTTCCAATTTACACTCAGATTTGCAATGGAATTATCAAAGAAATTGCAGAGGGAAATTTAAAAAATGGAGATGAATTACCTTCTGTTAGACAACTTGCAAAAGATTTTGGAATAAATCCTATGACTGTGAATAAGGCTTATGGAATTTTAAAAAGTGAAAATGTAATAGAGATTGACAGACGTGTAGGCTCGATTGTATATGTTAGATGCACGGAAAAAAATATTGAAAACATAAAAGAGAATTTACAAAATTTAATTAATGAAGTTAAAATGAGAAATCTTGGAAAAGAGTTCTTACTAGATCTTATAGAAAGGAGTTTTTAATATGGCTTATGATTTAATTTTAATTGGATGTCTATGGATGGTTTTTGCTATAAGTTATTTTTCACAAAAGAAAGGATTTTCTTACAATAATGGAAAAATTTTGCTTACTACAATTCCTATAAATGAGGTAGATAGTGAGGAAGTTCAAGAAATTAGTAAAAAAGGGTTAAAGAGTTTTAAATTGCTTAATTTAGTATTTTTTATACTTTCATTTTCCCTATTATTTACTAATACTGATATAGAAATTATACTCCTTCTTGGAATATTATTTGTTTATTTAATTTCAATTGGGGTGTTATCAAATAAATATATAAAACAAATGAGAAAATTAAAAAAGGAAAAGAAATTTGCAAGTTTTACTAGAAAATATGTAGATTTATCAGTTTCAAAGGAAATAGATAAACAAAAACTTCCTATTTTTGTTTGGTTAATTCCTTTTGTAGTTTTTATTGGGGGATTTTCTATTTTTGGAACTTTTTCTGATATGGAGTTAATTTTGTTTATTTGCTTGTCAACAACTTTAATAGCAATGATATTTATGGGACTTTTCTGGAGAAGGTCTAAAATATCAGTTATAAGCGATAACAAAGAAAAGAATTTATATATAAATAAAATTAAAATTATAAAACTTCAAAATAAAATTTTTACTTTAGTAAATGTATATTCTGTTTTATTTTTAGTTTTAATATATTTACAAAAAATGGATAAATACTCTTTTATTCCTTTTATAGTAAGTATAATACTAATTACATTTTTTATATTTTATATTATATCTACCGTTAATAAAATTGATAAAGAGATAAGCAGTAATATAGAAGATGATAAATTTATTGAAGATCAAGATGAGTACTATGATATTTTTGGATATAAAAATCCTAACGATCCAAGGCTTTTAGTTTCTGATCCGATGAATACAGGTAATACAGTTATTAATCGTGGAAATAAAAAAGGAAAAATTTTATTTGCATTTACAAATGTAATCGTAGCGATTACAATTATATTTTCATTGACGCTAATTTTTGAAGAAGACTGGAAAGTTGAAATTTCAGATACTGTAAAAATTTCAACAATGCTTTATAAAGAAAATATAAAACAAAGCGATATTGAAAATCTTGAATTGCTTGATAAATTTCCTAATAAAAGGGCTGTTAGGATGAATGGTGGTGCTACCAAAGAAAAAGCTTATGGTAATTTCTCTATAGAAGGAGAAGGAAATGTAAGGCTTTATGTTTTCAAAAAAACGGATAAGGTCATAAAGATTAGTAGAAAAAATCAAAAGACAATTTATATTAATATGAGAACTAATGAAGAAACTGAAGATCTTTATGAAAAATTGAAGAATTTTGTGGATAAATAGGAGGAGATTATGGACTTTTTAAGAGAACATTTTTTAATTTTATTGCCTAGTATTATTATAAATATAACATTATTAGTAGTTGCATTAAGACATTGTTTAAAACATCAAAATTATAGATGTGGAAATAGATTGATATGGATTTGTGTGATAATTCTAGTTCAAACTATTGGACCTATTTCATATTTTGTATTTGGAAGTGAAGAATAATGAATATTTTAACTGTAAACAATCTTAAAAAAACTTTTAATGGAAATGACGTAATCAAAGATTTATCTTTTAGTATAAAAGAAAAGCAGATTTTTGGATTTCTAGGAAAAAATGGTGCTGGAAAGACGACTACTATGAAAATTATTTTAGGTTTTTTAAAAGCTGATTTTGGAGATATTTTAGTTTTTGACGAAAAAGTACATTTTGGAAATACGAAAACCAATAGATTTATCGGATATTTGCCTGATGTTCCTGAATTCTATGACTATATGACTTCAAAAGAGTATCTGAATTTATGTGGAGAAATTACAGGACTATCAAAGTCAGAAATTAAAGAAAGAACTGAAGAAATGTTAAATTTAGTTGGCTTAAAAGACGAGAATAAAAGGATTGGAAAATTTTCAAGAGGCATGAAACAACGTCTTGGAATTGCTCAAGCATTATTCAACAAGCCTAAATTACTAATCTGCAATGAACCAACTTCTGCTTTAGATCCAATCGGTAGAAAAGAAATTTTGGATATATTATTAAAGATTAAAGAGCATACGACTGTATTGTTCTCAACTCATATTCTACAAGATGTTGAAAGAGTTTGTGATGAGTTTTTGATATTAAATGAAGGTGTTAATTGTTTAAATGGAAATATATCTGATATTAAAAATATGGGATTAAAAGATAAAATTTCTGTAGAATTCTATAATATTGAAGATAGAGATTTATTTTTAAATAAATTTGAAACTAACAATATTAAAGTAGAATTAAATGATTGCTCTGTGATATTTTCTTCTTTTGAAAATCTTAAGTATATCGAAAATAGAATATTTAGAACAGTTTTAGATAATGATTTGCTTATTGGTAGCTACAATATAATTAAGCCTTCATTAGAAGATTTATTTATAGAGGTGATAAAATGAAAGTATTTATAGCATTGTTAAAGAAAGAATATCTCGAAAGTATTAGAAATAAAAAATTATTTATAATGTCTTTTATATTTTTATTTCTTGGTATTCTAGGTCCTGTTACGGCAAAAATATCTCCTGAAATTTTAAAATCATTTTTAGGAGAAGAGCTAGCTAAAGGACTTCAAGAGCCTACATTTATAGATTCGTGGGCACAGTTTTTTAAAAATGTAACTCAACTTGGCTTTATATTTATAGCTATAATTTTCAGTAATTATATAGTAAATGAGTTTTCTAAAAAAACATTAGTAAATTTAGTTGCAAAGGGATTACCTAGATTTCAGATAGTAATTTCTAAAATGATTTTTGCTTCTTTACTATGGACAGTATCTTTCATTATTTACTGTTTAATCTTTAATATATATACAGTTTATATATTTAAAGAAAATGTTGAGATATTACTTGCAATAAAGGCTTCAATCCCAATTTGGATATTTGGAATATTTTTAATAATCTTGGAATGTTTTGCAGGCTTTGTTTTTAGAAATACTGTTGGAGCTTTATCAACTTTAGTTATAATAGTTGCATTACAATTTTTACTTGGAATGTATGATAAAATAGCTAAGTTTTTACCAATGTTTTTAATCTCGGACAATATTAATTTAATTAAGGGAAGTATGTCATTTATGGATTATAAATACTCAATTACAATTACAATATTACTTACAATTTTGATGATTTTTATATCTATATTTGTATTAAATAGAAAAGAAATTTAAAAATGCATTGTCTATTTGACAATGCATTTTTCTAAATTATTTTAAAAGTTCTAATATATGTTGCTCAATATCTTTCGGCTCTGTTGTTGGAGCAAACCTTGAAACGACATTTCCATTTTTATCTACAAGAAATTTTGTAAAATTCCATTTTATTTTATTTCCCAAAATGCCGGACTTTTTTGACTTCAAAAATTTATATAGCGGGTGAGTGTCTTTTCCATTTACTTCTATTTTTTCAAACATAGGGAAAGTAACACCATAATTCATACTACAAAATGTTTTAATTTCTTGATTAGTTCCGGAATCTTGATTTTTAAATTGATTACAAGGGAATCCTAAAACTACAAAATCCTTATTCTTATATTCGTCATATAACTTTTGTAATCCCTCAAATTGAGGAGTAAAACCGCAACTGCTGGCTGTATTTACTATAAGTAAAACTTTGTTTTTAAATTGTTCCATTGAAACTTCATTTCCGTCAATATCATTTACTTTAAAATCATAAATATTCATTTCTACCTCCAATAATATTGTATAAGATATATTTATTTTAATACCCTTAAAAATATAATAACAAACATAAATTAGCTTGTTTTAATAAGAGAAATTTAATATAAATAAATATTTTTAATAATTTTATAATTATTAAAAGAGAAATATCGAAAAATAAACCACTTTTATAAATTGCTTAAAATAAAAAGTTATTTTGAATGTTTATTAAATGAATTGAATAAAATATTTGACTTTTTTATGCATTTATAGTATAATAATGCTCGTATTTTATAGTAAATGATGAAGAGGACGGAGCTTGTGAATTAACTCAGAGAGATAGTGTCTGGTGCAAACTATTTTATGAAGCAAACTCGTATCAACTTGGAGTTTTTGGTTAATCCCGTTAAAGATTTTTGAGTGATTTAAGATTTTTTATGTCTTAAATAATTTGGGTGGTAACACGGAAAAATTTCGTCCCTAAGATTTTATCTTAGGGATTTTTTTATAGAAAAAATGGAGGTATATATGGCAAAGTTTAGAGAACTTTCAAAAGAGTCCGTTAAGGATAGAGAAATGAAAATATCTGAATATTGGAATGAGATAGATTTGTTGCATGAATCTGTAAATTCAAGAGAGGGACATGATAATTATATATTTTATGATGGTCCTCCTACAGCAAATGCTAAACCCGGTATTCACCATGTTATAAGTCGTACTCTAAAGGATATGACTTGTAGATATAAAACTATGAAAGGGTTTAAAGTAAAGAGAAAAGCAGGTTGGGATACTCATGGACTACCTGTAGAAATTGAAGTTGAAAAGAAATTAGGACTTACAAGTAAAAAAGATATTGAAAATTATGGTGTAGAAAAATTCTGTAAGGAATGTAGAGAATCAGTTTTCTTTTATGAAAGTAAATGGAGAGAAATGTCTGAAAGAATGGCTTTCTTGGCTGATATGAACAATCCTTACATCACTCTTGATAATAATTATATTGAATCAGTTTGGAATCTTTTAGATGAAATTTTTAAAAAAGGTTTAATGTATGAGGGAGCGAAGATTTTACCTTATTGTCCACGTTGTGGAACCGGTCTTGCGTCTCATGAAGTAGCCCAAGGTTATGAAATGATTAAGACTACAACAGTTTATGTAAAGTTCAAGAAGAAAGATGAAGATGCTTATTTTATTGCGTGGACAACAACACCTTGGACTCTACCTTCTAATGTTGCTTTGACTGTTAATCCTAATGTAACCTATGTAAAGGTAAAATATAAAGATGAATTTTTCTATTTAGCTGAAAATCTAGCAACTAAAGTTTTAGGAGAAGATTATGAAGTTGTAGAAAAATTCCTAGGAAAAGATATGGAATATTGGGAATATGAACAACTTATTCCTGAAATTGAAACAAAACAAAAAGCATTTTTTGTAACTCTTGCTGACTATGTAACTGTTGAAGACGGTACAGGTATTGTTCATACTGCTCCGGCTTTTGGGGAAGACGACTATCAAACAGGAAGAAGATACAATCTTCCGTTGATTAATCCTGTTAATGAGGAGGGAAAATTCAGCACTACAATATATGAAGGCAGACCTGTTATGGAATGTGATGCTGATATTATCACATATCTTTTTGAAAATAATAAGGCATTAAAAAAACAAAAGGTTGAACATAATTATCCACATTGTTGGAGATGTCATACACCTTTAATTTATTATTCAAAACCATCTTGGTATATTGAAGTTACTAAATATAAAGATAAATTAATTGAAAATGCAAAGGCTGTAAATTTCTATCCTGATTTTGTTGGGGAAAAGAGATTTGGAAACTGGCTTGAAAACTTAAATGACTGGGCAATCAGCCGTTCAAGATATTGGGGAACTCCTTTCAATGTTTGGAAATGTGATTGTGGTCATTGCACAAGTGTAGGCTCAAGAAAAGAATTGGCTGAAAGAAGTATTGAAGAAATTGACGAAAATATAGAATTA
This sequence comes from Parvimonas sp. D9, assembly GCF_035282565.1. Taxonomy (NCBI): domain Bacteria; kingdom Bacillati; phylum Bacillota; class Tissierellia; order Tissierellales; family Peptoniphilaceae; genus Parvimonas; species Parvimonas sp. D9. The sequence goes on from NZ_JAYKBM010000006.1 coordinate 27,491, forward strand.
CACAGACCATATGTAGATAATGTTCATTTGAAATGTGAAAAATGTGGTGGCACAATGACAAGAGAAAAAGACGTTATTGACGTTTGGTTTGACTCTGGATCGATGCCTTTTGCACAACATCATTATCCTTTTGAAAACAAGGAAAACTTTGGAGAATTATTTCCTGCAGATTTCATTAGTGAAGGAATTGACCAAACTCGTGGATGGTTCTATTCATTACTTGCAATTTCAACATTAATAACTGGAAAATCTCCATATAAAAATGTTTTAGTAAATGATTTAATTTTGGATAAAGATGGCAAGAAGATGAGTAAATCTCGTGGAAATACAATTGATCCGATTGAATTATTTGATAAATACGGTGCGGATGCAGTAAGATTTTATTCACTTTATGTTTCACCACCTTGGGTTCCAACTAGATTTGACGTTGAAGGTTTAAGAGAAATAGAGAGCAAATTCTTCAGATCTTTCAAGAATACTTACAATTTCTTCCAACTATATTCTGGAACTGACGATATAGATCCAAGAGAGTTCTTTGTAGAATACAATAAGAGACCTGAAATAGACAGATGGATATTATCACGTTATAATAATCTTTTGAAGATGTATAACGAAAATATGGATAAATTTGAAGTTACAAAGGTTGTTCGTGCAATTTCAGATTTTGTAATTGAAGATTTATCAAATTGGTATATCAGAAGAAATAGAAGAAGATTTTGGAATACAGAAGTAGATGATGATAAAAAGGCTGTTTATAATACAACTTATGAAATTTTACTTGGAATTTCAAAGATTATTGCGCCTATTACTCCTTTTGTTGCAGAAGAAATGTATCGTAATTTAACTGATAAGAAGAGTGTTCATTTAGATTTCATTCCTGAATGTGATGCAAGTCTAATTGATGAAGCGTTGGAAGAAAAAATGGATATCGTTAGAAATCTTGTAACAATTGGTCGTGCAAGTCGTGAAAAAGTTAAGATTAAGGTTAGACAACCACTTTCTGAAATAGTTGTAGATTTTGCTTTAAAAGAAAAAATCGGTGACTTGGAAGAATTGATTAAGGAAGAACTTAATGTTAAAAAAGTTGTATTCGAAAAAGATTTATCAGCTTTTATGAACTATATGTTAAAACCGGATTTCAAAGTTTGCGGTAAAATTTTAGGAGCAAAAATTAAAGAATTTGGAAAATTCTTAAATGAAATAAATCCAAAAGAATTTTTAGAAAAACTTGAAAAAGGTTCTGTTTTTGTAAACTTAAATGGAGAAGAAACTGAAATCTTAAAAGAATATGTTGATGTAAAAGTTAGTGCAAAAGAAGGCTTTGACGTTACAATGGAAAATAATCTTTTCGTAATTTTAGATACAACTTTAACTGACGAATTACTTGACGAAGGATTTGCAAGAGAAGTAATTTCAAAAATCCAACAAATTAGGAAATCTGCTGATTTTGACGTTCTTGATGAAATTAGAATAAAATGTGCATGTTCAGAAAGATTGAAAAAAGCAGTTGAAAACTACAAAGAATTTATAATGAAAGAAACTTTAGGTGTTGAATTGACTTTTGTTGACAGCTTGGATACAGAAGAAGTTGATTTCAACGGAGAAGTTGGAAAATTATTTGTAGAAAGAGTTTAATGAAAAACATTGAAAAACAACGGGTAAAAATCCGTTGTTTTTTTGTGCAAAAATAGGAAATAGAAAAAGCACAGAAATTCTGTGCTTTAATTTAAATTTTTTATAAGTTTTCTCTAAATAGAGGCATACTCATACATCTTGGACCCCCACGTCCTCTAGATAATTCACCTGAATCAATCTTATGAAGTTTTACTCCTTTTTCTTCAAGTAATTGATTTGTTATAGTATTTCTATCATAAACGATAGCTTCTCTAGGTGCTATAGCTAAAGTATTATATCCATCAGACCATTGTTCTCTATGAGTATCTAAAAGTCCACCTTTTCCTTCGCGGATAAAGTCAATTTTATCAACATGTAGATATTTTTTCAATACAACTTCAATATCAGTTGACTCAGCTTCAACTTTTACTTTTCCATCAACTAATTTTAGTGAATAAATTTCTAATGTCTTTTCAATTTCAGGGTGTAGAGTGAATAAATCTCTATCAACTGAAGTTAAAACAGTATCAAGATGCATAAAAGCTCTGTTGTTTGGAATTACTAAAGCTAGTACAATTTTTACTCCGTTTTCATCAGTAAGAAGTCTTTTTGCAATAGTTTCAATAGCCATTGGTGTTGAACGTTGAGAAACACCGATAGCAACAACATCTTCTGATAAAACTAAAATATCTCCACCTTCAATTGAAGGAATATCTGTTCTATCATACCATTTTTTAATTCCTTTAAATTCTTTATGATGTTCAAATATTTGTTTTCCAAAAAGAGTTTCTCTTCTTCTTGTAACTGACCACATTGTATGAAGACTTACTCCATCTTTAATAAATGAAAAAGGATCTCTTGTAAAATATAGATTTGGAAGCGGTTTTGAAATGAAGAAATCATTTTTTGAAACAAGTTCGCTCAAAGTTGAAGGCTCTCTTAAATCTACTTCATTCTTTCTAACACCTTCCATCATTTTTAAAACTAATTCTTTATTATCTTTGATAGAAAATAAATATTCTTTTAATAATCTTTTTTCATTTTCTACATGTACATCCGCATTGTCCAAAAATTCTTCAATAAAAGCAGTTCTTATACCGTCATCATAAAGACTTTCAGCACACAAATCTTCAAGATAGAACACTTCACAACCATTTTGTCTAAAAATGTTTGCAAACATATCATGTTCTTTTTGTGCATTATCCAAAAAAGGAATTTCATCAAAAAGAAGTTCATCAAGTAAATAAGGTGTTAAGTTTAAAAGTTCTTTATGAGGTCTGTGAAGTAAAACTGATTTTAATTTTCCAATTTCAGAATTTACATTAATTTTCATAGCTCCCTCCTTAAACTTACTAGCTATATTATAACAAATAAAATATTTAAAGACAATACATTTTTATAGATATATTGACAAATACGAAACAAAGTTTTACATAATTCACATTATATTTTTTTGTAAGTTTAAATAATAAATAAAATATATTTTATTTGCAAAAAAATGTAAATTTATCACGTGAAAACAATTAGCAAAGTAAATCTCCTAATACGTCATCTTGACAGAGTTGAGCATAGCGAAACGAAGCGAAGCTGAGTGTAGCGAATCTAGCTCTAACTTAGATTATTTACTTGTAAAGAGAATTAACTAATTCACATCAAGATATTTAGTAAATTAATTTCCATAATACGTCATTTCGACTGAAGTAAATCGGAAGTGAATCTAAGCTTAACTTTGTTTACTTGTAGAGTGAAGTAAATAATTCACGTCAAAAACCAAGCAAAGTAAGGCTCCCAACACGTAATCTCGAGCGAAGTGAAATGAAACGAATCTAGCCCTAACTTTATTTACTTGTAAAAAGAATTAATTAGTTCACGTCAAAAACCAAGCAAAGTAAAGCTCCTAACACGTCATCTCGACCAAAGCAAGTGAAGTGAATCTAGTCCTAACTTTGACTATTTACCTGTAAAGAGAATAAACTAGTTCACGTCAAAATACTTAGCAAAGCAAAGCTCCTAACACGTCATCTCGACCGAAACGAAGCGAAGTTGAGTGTAGTGAATCTAGCCCTAACTTAGATTATTTACTTGTAAATAATCTATAGTAGGTCTGACGCAAAGATTGTCCAAATCTTGATTTGGATACAATCGACTGTGGAGATCTCATACTTTTGCATTAGCAAAAGTAAATGTATCGAAGATACATACAAAAAATCTTTTGGGATTTCTTTCAGAAACACTATTGCTTGTAAAAAAGCTTACGATGTATTTTAAAACTTATTACTCACAAAAAAACTGACTACTATTGCAGTCAGTTGTTAATTCGTGTTTATGATTTTTTTCTTAATAAATTTTTATCTGTATGTTTTTTTTGTTCTTGTAGTTAAAACTAAAAGTGCAACAAATGTAATTCCCATTTGAATTAAATTTGGCAATGTTCTTGAAGCAACATAGTACCAGAATCCTTTACCTCTTGTTACAGAAAGCCAAAAGCTGTCTAAAAAGATTGTAACAACAAAAGAAAGAATACAAATAAGTGCAACTTTTAAAGTTATAGAAAGTTTACTTTCTTTTTCAATGTTTTTTCCAAGTATAAGTCCTGGGAAAAATCCCATTATCATATTTGTAAACATATATCCCGGAAAATACATTCCAGGAGAACCCAAAGTCATGAAATAAATTAATGGGTCAGATGCTCCTCCAATGATTGTTCCAAGTGTGGGTCCTAATAATATACCAGAGAATAGCATTGGTATAAATCTAAGTGTTATTCTTCCACTTCTAGGTGGGAATAAATAAATATTTTGATAAGACAAAATAACTGTTAAAGCTATCATAAGTCCTGCGATAGCTAATTGTGTGGTTGTAAACCTATTTTTTTTCATTTTTCTCCTTTCAAAAATCAATGCCAACAGTGGATGCGAAAACTAACCACGAGAAATCTCTTCGTTTACAAGCAACATCCCATCTTGTAACACTTAATGCAAGTTTCCTACTCTGCCTAAAAAAATAGGCTACTATTGGGTATCACACGAATACAGAATTATTTTATAAGATTTTTATAACAAAGTCAAGATTTTACTTTAAAACAAAAAATATATTTTTAGTTAATTTTTTTATGAAAATTTGTAAATTTTGAGTATTTATGGTAAAATATCATTTGTGAGAAAATATATATTTTAGATAGAGGTGAGTTATGGGATTTTTTAGTGATATTTTTAATTCTTCTGCAAAAAGAGTTAAAAAGATAAACCCAATCGTAGATAAAATAATGTCCTACGAAGAAAAATATTCAAAATTAACAGATGATGAACTTAGAAATAATACAGAAATATTTAAAACTAGATTAGCAAATGGAGAAACTTTAGACGATATTTTACCTGAAGCTTTTGCAACAGTTAGAGAAGCAGCTTATAGAGTTTTAGGTATGAAACATTATAGAGTACAGTTAATTGGTGGGGTTGTTCTTCACGAAGGAAGAATTGCCGAAATGAAAACAGGTGAAGGAAAAACTTTAGTTGCAACTTTGCCTTCATATTTAAATGCTCTTACAGGTAAGGGTGTTCACATAGTAACAGTGAATGATTACCTTGCAAAGAGAGATAAAGAGTGGATGGGTAAAATTCACGAGTTTTTAGGGTTAAAAGTTGGTTGTATTTTACATGGACTTTCAAATGATGAAAGACGTGAAAACTATAATTGTGATATAACTTACGGAACTAACTCAGAATTTGGTTTCGATTACCTTAGAGATAATATGGTTGTTTATAAAGAAGAACTCGTTCAAAGAGGTCTTAATTACGCAATCGTCGACGAAGTTGACTCGATTTTAATCGACGAAGCTAGAACTCCACTTATCATTTCAGGTGAAGGAGACCAATCAACTGATTTATATGCACTTGCCGATAAATTTGTAAAGAGTTTAAAGGGAAGAATTGCAGATCCAAGTGAAGAAAATGAAGATTTTTACAACAGAGAACTTAGAGAGGAAACTGTTGATTTTGTAGTTAATGAAAAACATAAAACTGCTAACTTAACTGAAATTGGGACTGAAAAGGCAGAAGACTTTTTTGGACTTGTAAATCTTTCAGATCCGGTTAACATGGAAGTGGCGCATCATATAAATCAAGCGTTAAAAGCGAATAATACAATGCAAAGAGATGTTGACTATGTTGTAAGTGAAGACGGAGAAATTCTAATCGTAGATGAATTTACAGGACGTATTATGGAAGGCAGAAGATATAGTGAAGGACTTCACCAAGCTATTGAAGCTAAAGAAGGTGTTGAAATCAAGTCAGAATCTAGAACTCTTGCTACAATCACTTACCAAAATTACTTCAGAATGTATGAAAAACTAGCTGGTATGACAGGAACTGCAAAGACTGAAGAAGATGAATTTAATGAAATTTATCATATGGATGTTATTGAAATTCCAACAAATAAACCGGTTATAAGAATAGATCATCATGATAGAGTTTATTTAACTGAAGAAGCTAAATTTAAAGCAATTGTTGAAGAAATAGAAAGAATTCACTCTACAGGACAACCTGTACTCGTTGGTACAATTTCAATTGAAATTTCTGAATTACTAAGTGCAATGCTTAAGAAAAAAAGAATAGAACATGATGTATTGAATGCTAAATTCCATGCAAGAGAAGCTGAAATTGTTGCCCAAGCTGGGGTTTATGGTAAAGTTACAATTGCAACAAATATGGCAGGCCGTGGTACCGATATTCTTTTAGGTGGTAACCCTGACTTTATGGCTAAACATGAAATGAAGAAAAATGGAACACCACAATATGTTATAGATAATTTAGATGCTTTTTGGGAAACTGATGATGAAGAAATCTTAAAAGCTAGAGAAGAATTCAAAAAATTATATGAAAAATATAAAGCTCAAACTGATGAAAATGCTAAAAAAGTAATTGAAGCAGGCGGACTTTTCATAGTTGGTACTGAAAGACATGAGTCAAGACGTATCGACAATCAGTTAAGAGGACGTGCCGGTCGTCAAGGAGACCCTGGTGAATCAAGATTTTTCGTTTCACTTTCAGATAATTTGATGCGTTTATTCGGTGGAGAAGCTATACAAAAATTTGCTATGAATAGAAATTATGATCCGGATGAAGTGTTGGAATTCAAATCAGTTACAAGAGGAATTGAAAGATCTCAAGAAAGAGTTGAAGCAAACAACTTTGGTATCAGAAAAAATGTATTGAAATACGATGACGTTATGAATGTTCAAAGAAATGTAATTTATAAAGAAAGACGTGCAGTTCTTGACGGAGAAGATATGAAAGATACTATTCAAGAAATGTTGATTGAATTTATAGATTCAACTGTTGAACAATATTCTAACGGAAAAAATATTGAATTAAATGATTTGAAAATGGCAATTGAAAATGCATACTTGCCACATAATCTTTTAAATTTTGAAGAAATGAAAGGATTAAGTAAAGAGGCATTAAAAGGCTATATAATAGATGTTTCTCAAAAATTCTATGCTGAAAAAGAAGAACAAATCGGTGAAGAACAAATGAGAGAAATCGAAAGAGTAATTATGCTTATGGTTGTCGATAGAAAATGGATGGATCATATAGATGCTATGGATCAATTAAGACAAGGTATTGGCATAAGATCCTACGGACAACAAGACCCTGTAAGAGCATATGGAGCAGAAGGCTTTGAAATGTTTAACGAAATGAACGAATCAATCAAAGCAGATGTTCTAAAGGGATTATTCAACATTCAACCTGCTGGAGCTGAAATCGAAAGAGAAAGAGCTGCAGTAGAAGTTTCTACAAATGTCCAAGACGAACAAACAACAGTTGTCAAAGGAAAACAAGTTGGAAGAAATGACCCATGCCCTTGTGGAAGTGGTAAAAAATATAAAAAATGTTGTGGAAGAAATAAATAGATAAGTTAGAGCAAATATTTAATATTTGCTCTCAGAGCTCAGACAAAGCATAAATTTTGTCTGTGCTTTTTTTATGTATTTTTGTTTTTAATTAAAAATTATTTAAAAATTTGTTAAAATCTTAAATTTTTTATAAATTTCCTTAAAAATTAAAAAATTAGGTCTCTTTCTACCTAATCTACTCATCATATTTGCTAATTTCTTCATATTTAGACACGCAAAAGTTAGGAGAGCTTTTATTTGCATTTTTGCTTTCCCTTTCTCATTTGTATATCTAAATCCATGATATTCTTTTACCGTTCCGAATGTTCTTTCTATCGTCTCTTTTCTTCTCTTATATTCTTCTTTTCCTCTTTTTGTATATCTGTATTCTTCACATTCTTCTAAGTAATTCTTCCATATATGTCTTGTTATTACTTTTTGTTTGTTTTTGCTTTCTGTACACTTCTCTAAATTCTTACACTTACTACATTTATTCCTATCACTTCTATATTCTCTATATCCTTCTCTTGTCGTCGTACTATATTTTATTATCTCATTTTCTGGGCAGATTTAACAATCATAATATTCATCATATACATATTCTCTTGGATAAAATCCTTCTTTTCTCTTTCCTTTTGGGCTTGTGTATGGTAATACAGGTTGTATCTTATCATCTATCAACATCTTTGCTATTGCCGGTGTTTTATATCCTGCATCCATTACTATTTTTCTTACCTCGAATTTCTTTAAGTCCTTTTCGTAAAAATCCATAAATGTTTCACTATCATGTAAATTTCCTGCATAACTCCTACAGGCTAATACCCAGCCATTTTTATCACAACTTGTTTGTACACTATATGCAAAAACCTCTTTATGTTCTCCCTTATGGAATAATCCACTTTCTTTATCTGTTGTGCTTTCTATCTTCTTTACTACTTCTTTTCTATTGGTGGCACTTAATTCCTTTTTCCCTTTTATTTCTCTATCTTTTTTTATCTCTTCATTTAATTGACTATGATACTTCTTTGCTTTCTTTTCTATCTTTACTTCTATATTCTTATGTCTATTTGCATGGGCTTTTACATGGGTTGAATCTACAAATTGTATCTTTTCATCTACAAAGCCTTGTTCCTCTGCTTGTCTTAATATATTTACAAATATCTTTTCAAATATATCTGTATCCTTAAATCTTCTCTTGTAATTTTGTCCATATGTTGTATAATGTGGTATCTTATCATAAAAATCATATCCTAAAAACCATCTGTATGCTACATTTACCTCTATTTCTCTTATTGTTTGACGCATACTTTTTATTCCAAAAATGTATTTTAAAAATATTATTTTAAAAAGTACTATTGGATCTATACTTGGTCTGCCATTATCTAAATAATATTTATCTTCTATTAAATCATAAATAAAGGAAAAATCTATTGTTTCATCTATTTTCCTTAATAGATGACTCTCTGGAACTAAAGAATCTATACTTACCATTTGTACTTGATTTACTCTATTTTCATCATTCTTATGTAGCATTTTTTACATCTCCTTTTATATTATTATACTACTTTTTCTCTCTTTTCTCCACTAAAAAAGTGCCAATGTTTTATCATTGACCCCTTTGTCATCAGTCTGAGAGCAAATATTTAATATTTGCTCTTTTTTATTGAAATAAATAAAGGGTTTTATTATGATTAAATCTAGTGTATAGATACTTTTTATGGTATAATAAAAAAGTAATTATTTTATTGTTATAATTCGTAAGAAAAACACATTCCATATATGAAATAAATATAATTTTTGAGGAGTGAAAAAAATGACAAAACAAAACTATAGTCTTAATTATGGAGAAAAAATAGTATTTAAAACATCATGTGTAAAAAGAAAAGGTTTTAGTGCGTATAGGCAAGAACTAACCCTAACCAATAAAAGTATAATTTTAGAAAAATATGGAGTTTTTAATGGGTTTGTAGATTTAGAGAGGTATTATTATAAAGATATAAATCAAGCTATACAAGTTGAAACATCCAATGGATTAAAACAGTTAGAATTATATTATGACGATAAAATTGAAACATTTATTCTACTAAACAACGAGGAATGTGAATTTAAAGTTTTATTGAAAGTAATAAATGATCAAATGAATGATATGTACCCTCCTTACTGGTTTGTCCAGTAAAGAGGGTACATATCATAGTTCCAAGTCTTTGTTTATATACTTATTATAGTTATTTTTTAATAATTGTAATTTGTAATTTAGATTGTTAATCGAAGAATACTCCATATAAAGGGTGTTCTTTTTTTCTTGTAGTTTTTCAAGTTCTCTACATAAAACTTCTGTATTAGGCATCTTAGAGTAGTTATTTTTTAATAATGACAATGCCTTTTTATAATCAACAATTTCTTTAGAATAATCGTTTTTAAAGATAGGATTTTTCTTATCTTTGACATAAGCATCGTACACTTTTTTGTACTTATTTACAGTATGTGCAGCTTCAATTATTTTATCAAGTTTTAATAATTGTTTATCCATTTCTTTTATTTCATCTAGTAAATTTGGTCTTTTTACAAAATTATTTTTAATGTAATCTTCTAATTCTTTTTTACTATTTATGCCAAGTTTTCTAAGTTCTAAAATTGAATCAGCCATTGTAGTTAGATTGTGTTTTGTAGCCCAAAATTCATAACCTTTACTGTTTTTTATTTTATCATTATTTTTAATATCAATAATTTTCCCAATAGCTTTTTTAGTTGTTTTAACAGTTTTTTAGAAGATATTTTCTTCTTGTTTGTTATTCTTTCTTTAATTTTTTCTTCTGTATAATCCTCTCCAATTGTCTTAGAACGGGTAAATCTTTTTTTATCTTTGTGTTTAAAAGAGATGTGCTTACCTAGTTTTATTTCATATTCTTTTTCTTTCATTACCTTTAAAAAAGTATTCCAATCATTAACTTTATTGATTACATTATCTATGTCAAATTGATAATAAAAAAGCAGAACCTGAAAAGTTCTGCTTCATCAATTTTTCTTATAAGGTGCTATCACCTTACTGTGCTTGCTACTAAAAATAAAGTATGAAATAAGCTTTAAACTATAAATAAAAATAAAATTTACTAATATTATTATATCAAATTTTGATTCAAATATCTGTATAAAATATTAAGTATTTATTCTTGTAAAATTAAACAATTGTATATTAAATAAAAATATAATTATATTATTCATTTTTAAATTTACTTTTGTTTTATAATATGATATAATAAAAAAAGTTTATTATATAATATTATTTTTATTTTATAATAGTATAAATTAAATTTAGATTATTTATTTTATACATTACTTAATAAATATAGATCTGGAAGATAAATTGCATCTTACATTAAATTCTAAATATAATTGAGGTAATGATATTCGAAATACTTATAGGTATATTAAAACATTTAGTGATTTATTAGAAAGATTAATTTTTGAAATAAGATATTTTAAATGTGAATCTATTGCGTTTTATAAATATAGATAGAATGAAAAGTTCAGTTAAAAATAAGGTAATGAATTTTGTATGGAAACGTATACAAGCATTTCTTCTTGTATATCTTTTACTATTCGAATTTTATGTATACAAATAATTAAGGAGGTTTATATTTTGAGATTAGAAAAAAATGAGAAGTTGTTAATTTTTGGAAGATGGACATCAAAAATAGGTGATTCTATATTTGACTATGTTAATAGTATTATTATAGTTACTAAATTTTCTAAAAGTTCTTTAATATTGGCATTATATCAAAGTTCACAGACAATAGTTAATATTATGTTTAATTTAATTGGTGGAGCTATTGCTGATTCAGGAAATAAAAAGAAAATTATAATAATAGCAGATTTATTAAGTTCGATTGTATGTTTTACTATTAGTTTTTTTATAAATTCTAGTTTTGTTGCAACAATACTTATAATTGCAAATGCAATATTAGCATTAATTTTTTCTTTTTCATCACCTACATTTAAATCTATTGTTAGAGAAATGGTAAAAAAGGATAGAATTAGTTTATATAATTCCGTTTCAAATATAGGAAAAGAAATTATATATCTAATAGGACCTGTTATAGGGTTGTTTTTAATTGACACAGTAGGAGCTAGAGGGGCTTTATTAATAAATGCTTTAACATTTTTATTTTCGGCTATTTCAGAATGTTGTCTTGTAAAAATAAATACAGAAAAAAAACAAAAATCTAAAACAAAAAATATACTTAGAGATATAAAAGAAGGGATAAGATATTTAATTGAAAATAAAAATATATTTTACCTTTTAATACTTTCTGCTTTGGTGAATCTATTTCTTTCAGGTTATAATTTGTTGTTGCCTTATACTAATGTTATTTATGGAGATATATTTAGTGGTTTTTATGCGAAATCAATGGTTTTCCAAGCGATTGGTGCGTTAATTGGATCTTTTTTAAATACAAAAATCTCAACAAAATTTACAGGTAGTATAAAAGTGCTAATAATATTTTTAGGGTTAGTAGGATGCAGTATTGGAATCGTACCATTAATTACATTTACTAAAAACATTGTAATATGCCTTACTCCTTTTTTATTTTTTGGTTTAACATTAACAATTTATAATATTAACTTTATGTCATATGTGCAAATAAATGTAGATGAAGAATATTTAGGTCGTGTATTTAGTGTTATATTTACTATTTCGGTTTTATTTATGCCAATTGGTTCTATATTATTTTCACTGTTAAATATTACTTCTAGTATAGGAGGTTTTGGACTTATAGGATTAGGTGTTTTAGTACTTTCTTTAGTTGCTATGATATTTATAAAAGTTGAGAATAAATGTTGATAATAATTAATATATAATTGAAAAAAGTTTTTTAAAAAATAAGTTTATGTAATAATATAGTTTAGGGAGGTAAAATGGCGTATAATTTTAGTTTTATTATGTTAGTTATAAAAAAAAAGATATAGCATCAAAAAAAGATATATATTTAAAGTTGGAAAATGTATTTAATGAAAAAATACTCAGAGATAAGAATGGTAAGCCTTATTTAAAGTCAAATAATTATTTTTTTAATATTTCATATTGTGATAATATATGTGTAATTGCAATATCAAAAAAACACAAATTGGGAATTGATATTGTCAATAAAAATGATTTTGTAAATGAAAATATTTATAGTGAAGCTAATAAAAAAAATGAAGAATATATATCTAAAAATGAGTTGTTTGCAATCAAAGAATCAATTATTAAATACGAAGGAAAGACATTAAAAGAAATTAATAATATTGATATACAAAAATATAAAAATTTGATAAAAATTTATTTTAAACAATATATAGTAGTTATATGCTTTGGATAGACTACTGTATTAGTATTAAAAACTTAAAAGGAGAATTTAAAATGGGAAATATAAATATACTAGAAAAATTTGGAAATTTGGTTAAAGAAAAGCCAAATGATGTTATGATTTATGACGATAGGGAGTATAGTTATTGTGAAATTGATACATTATCAAGTGAGTTAGCTTCAAAAATAAAGTTTAAATATGATGAAAAGATAAGAATTGGAATTAGTTTAGATCATACATACAAAATTATTGTAACTATTCTTGCTGTTTTAAAATCTGGGAATAGTTATGTTCCCATTAATAAAAAAATTTTAAAGAATGGAATAAATGATATTATTAATACAAGTAATATAAAATTAATTATTGAAGATTCTGACAACAGCTATGAAAATATAGATGTAATTTATTATTCAAGTCTTGTTGGTGAGAGCTTATCTGAATTTAAACCAGTAAATAAAATAGATGATAGTTCTGAAGTCTATGTTCTTTACACATCGGGAAGTACTGGTATTCCTAAAGGTTGTTCTGTGAGTTATGGTAATTTATGCTATATAATTGAAAATATGCAAAACTTGTGTCCTGTAGATCATAACTCTGTTTATCTTTTTTGTACATCCTTTTCGTTTGATGTATCAGTAACAGAAATTTATTCATTTATATATGGAAGTAAAATAGTTGTTTATGATATTTCAAGTTATTCAAAATATAAAAATTTACCTAATTTAGCTAAACAATATAAAATTACTCATTTTGCTACATCGCCATCATATTTTTTAAGTATTTTGATGGCTTATGATGAAAATCAAAAGAATTTCTTGTTTAGTTATATGAAGTATGTTATGATTGCGGGTGAAGAATTTAAACTAAAAATATTTGATTTATGGAAAAATTCGAATTGGAAATTTAGATTATTTAATATGTATGGACCAACGGAAGCTACAGTGTATGCGCTTTATTATGAGTTAAGTAAAGATGGCATATATGGTAATTCAATACCAATAGGAGAAGCTTTACATGGGTGTAAATATTATGTTGAAAAATTAAAAGAAGAATCAATAGGGGAATTAATATTAATTGGTAAAGGTATATGTGGCGGTTATATCAATAATGAAATAGATAATAAAATTAAATTTAGTATGCATAATAATGAAAGATCATATAGAACAGGGGATTATGTATCTGTTAAAAATGGACTTGTTATGTTCCATGGAAGAAAAGATGAGCAACTACAACTAAATGGAATTAGAGTTGAAATAGGTGAGATAGAACATAAAATTAGAGATATAGAAAATGTTAATGATGTAGCAGTTGTGTATTATAATAATATGCTTATTTCTAATATTGTTTTAAAGGAGAAGTGTTCAAAAAAATCTTTTTATAGTTTATTAGATGCTAATTTACCCAAATATATGATACCTAATTATTTTGTTTTTGTTGATGAGTTGAGAAAAAATCAAAGTAATAAGGTAGATAGGAAGTATATAATTAATAAATATTTAATAGATACTAAGTCAGAAGAGAGTACTAATTCAATTGAATTAGATGATGATATTATAAGTTTTGATAAATTTATTAAGTTTTTCAAAAATCAATTAAATATCCAAAGCACACAATATAATATTGATATTTTTGAATTAGGAGCGAATTCACTTGATATTTTTAATATAGCTTCAGCAATAGAAAAAGAGTATAACATTAATGTTGATGTTGATATATTTTATGTTGAGAGAACTATTAATAATATATATAATAGTCTGAATAAAAATTTTAAAGTAGACGAATGCAAAATAAAATGTAATGAAAGTACCTTAGAAAAGTCAAATATAATTAGTTTAGTAGATAAATTTTCTGAATTAAACTCTCAAATTATTAATTATATGTATAATGAAGAATCTTTAATTGAAATATATGAAGGCATACACTTACAGTCTGGGTATATAAAAGAGAAATTTAATAGCTATGTAAGCTTTACCTTTAACATAGGAAACAGTTATACATTAGAAAAAGTTCAGACAGCTCTAAAAGATTTAATCAAGAAAAATTCTATTTTGAGATCTAAAATTTTGATTAAAGATGAAAGTATCTTTATTGAGGAATATGATTTATTAAGTGATATACCTTTTGTTGATGTTACAGATTATAGTTTTATGGATTTTGATGAAATAGAAGATTATATAGTAAAGTCATATTCTGATTTTATTTTTAAGTGCAGATACAATAGAGGATATTTAGCATTATTTGTAATTGTTAAAAATAAAGATAATATCAATGTTATATTTATAATTGATCATTGTATATCTGATGCATCAAATATTAAAATAATAAAAGATAAATTAGTAAGTTCATTAGAAGGCAGACTAGAATGGACACCAGAAAATTATAGAGAATTTTGTAGACAAGTTAAATTAAATAACTCTATTGAAAAACTTTTGAATTCTGATTATGTTAATGATATATCTAAATGTAGAGTTAAAGACTATAAAAATGTAGTTAATTCATTACAAGATAAAACATCTATTATGAAAATTAGTAATTTTACAAGTAATGATAGTGTATATATAAGTATAATTCAGGCATATATAGCAGGTAAAGAAACTTTAAATGAAATATGTAAAGAATCTATAGCTATAAGAACAATTTTAAATATTAGAGATTTTAATGATTATTCATTTAAAGATACTATTGGAGATATTCATGTTGGAATGTCATTTGTTTTGAATAAAGAAGATGACTATATTAGGTTTGAAAATAATTCAAAGAAAATAATAGAATTGTTTACAAATAATCATTTTAGACCTTCATATGTTACTTATTTTAATAAAGACAAGAGACTTGATGAAGTAAAAAAGATTTTCAAAGAAGCTGTATTTTTAGCTACAAATTATTTAGGTATAGTAATGCCTAATGAAGTAGATGAAATGATTGACAAAATAATAAAAGATCAACAAAAAATGTATGAGATTACAAAATATATTTTTATAACATCGTTTTCTTCAAATGATGTGTTGTATATTATTTGTAATAAGAATATTTTTAAAGAATCTCAACAGATTTCTTTAAACAGTGTTTTATGTTAGAGGGTGTTTATGATTATAGACATTAATTATGAAAAAATCAAATTAGAGGATATTGAAAACTTTATTTTTGAAGAAAGAAATAAAAGGTTAGAATTCCTAAAACAGTATAAAGATTTACGGGTTAGTTATATTAATAAATTTGATTTAGATAAGTCATTAATATTGAGAGAAAAGCAAGTAGAATTTTATAATTTAATAATTAATGAATGTATTTGTTTTTTAAAAGGTTATTTTGAAGTTGATTTTTTAGTATTTTTATATGGGAGTCTAGTAAAAAATACTTCCAGATTTAATAGCGATATAGATATTTCTGTGGTTGGAAAGAATGATGATCATAGATTGTTATTTGAATTCGAAGAGTTACTATCATATATTTTATTTTGTATTTTTGATTTACAAAGAAATAATGTACATTCGTATATGAATTATTCTTCAACATTGTATTTGAATAATATGCCGCCTTTTGATGATGATCTTGAAATTAGGTTAAATTTTGCTAAAAGTTTTGTTAGTTACGGAATATATAAAAATACTGCAACTGATATGTATTCTCAGTTTTATAAAACTAAAGATATAGATTGTTTTAATGAGTATTTAAAGATACACAATTCTAAAGAAGGAATTTTTGAATATACAAATTTTTTTAGATTAGTCTATTCTAATAATAAAGATTATGAGGAATACTATAATAAAGTGTTGTTAGAAAATAAAGCTTTTATTAATGCTACTCTTAGAAAAAATGATGTAAAGAATAAAATATTGGACGATCTTATAATTCTTTCCAGCAAGTTATTAAGACCTTTTGATGATGAAATACTATATAGTGATATAAAGAAATTAAATAAACTTGTTTTAAATATTTTTAATTGTTTGTCGATTGTCAAGTATAATAATTCTGAAAGATATTCGAGTGATGATACTTATCTACCCGTTACCAAAATGTTGTCACTCGACAAAGATCTTGATATATTGGAATCATTATATAAATTTATACATTTTACTGAAAGAATTGATATTTTATGTAGTTATAATTGTGAGAGGTACAGCATACATAATTTTAATTCTTTTAAATTTGGAGCTTTAATTAATTCTGAATATTCAACCATAGAATATTATAAAGAAACTATTGAAAGCATTTATATAAATACAGCCATTAAACTTATAAATTATTTAAAAAATGAAAAGAAGGTGCTATAAAGGTGAGTGAGAGAAAACATATTATTACAACAATGCCAATAAAACCCTATGAAAACAATAAATATGGGATTTTTATAACTCCACTGGTTAATGAAATTATAAGTGAATTTTTAAATATTAAAAGTATATTAGCTGTAAATTTATTACATTCATTTGATAATAATAAAAAAAATTATTTAAATCTTTTTTTGAATGATGCCAAATTATATGGTTGTAGTATTAATAATGTATTAATAGACATAGATAATAAATTATCAATAGAAAACTTATTGCAAAGCTTATATATTGATAAAAAAATTATTAGCGGTTTGAAAGAAGTTGTTAGATGTAGTTGTGGAGCTGTGTATGAGCTGTCATCAAATTATGATGAGATTATTAATTATAAGTTAATCTATGAAGAAAGTGGTTTAAAAAAATGTAAATTATGTAATACGGTTATTAATAAAAAAGTTGATGAAGTTTTATATATTAAATATTTAGATTTAAGTAATAAGTATAATTATAAATTATATCCAGAATACTTAAGGAAAGATATTGAAATAATAAATGAAAAATTTAAAGGAAGATACCAACTTGTTTCAAAAGATAGATATACTGGAGTATGCTTAAAAATTAATAAAAAAGTATATAATATAGATGTTGATTTTTGTTTAGATATGACATATTTTTCGTATTATAAAGAAGAAACTATAATAATTACTGCAACATATAAACAGCTTGTTCATTACTATAAAATATTACAAATTGCTGACTTGGTAAAAAATAAAAATATTTTTATATGTTCTTATCCATATTTAAACACAAACTACAATATAGAACAAATGGTTATAACTCTTAATAATAGCTTTAAAAAGAAGTTATTTTTATTATTTAATTTAAAATTTAATCAAAAAGATTGTGAGTTAAATAAGGGAATTTATAAGTATTTATTGAAAATTAATGATTTAAAAGCTGAGGATATGTATAATCACATTATTACTAAATTTGTAGTAAAAGAAAAAAATAATATAGACAATAGTATTTCAAACTTTTATAATTCAAGAATAGATTTACAGAAGGTAGTAAATGAATTAAATAACAAATTTTGAAGAAATGAAAGGTCTTAACAAAGAAGAGCTTAAAGAATATATTAGAGAAGTTTCTCAAAAATTCTATGCTGAAAAAGAAGAACAAATTGGCGAAGAACAAATGAGAGAAATCGAAAGAGTAATTATGCTTATGGTTGTCGATAGAAAATGGATGGATCATATAGATGCTATGGATCAATTAAGACAAGGTATCGGCATAAGATCTTATGGACAACAAGACCCTGTAAGAGCATACGGAGCGGAAGGCTTTGAAATGTTTAACGAAATGAACGAATCAATCAAAGTAGACGTTCTAAAGGGATTATTCAATATCCAACCTGCCGGAGCTGAAATCGAAAGAGAAAGAGCTGCAGTAGAAGTTTCTACAAATGTTCAAGATGAACAAACAACAGTTGTTAAAGGAAAACAAGTTGGAAGAAATGATCCATGCCCTTGTGGAAGTGGTAAAAAATATAAAAAATGTTGTGGAAGAAATAAATAGATAAGTTAGGGGAAAGAGTGAAGTTATTTCGCTCTTTTCTGCTAATAGAAAGGAAATATATGTCAAGAAGAAAGAAAAAATATATAGAGGGAATAATTGAAAAAGTCAATTTTCCAAATATGTCCGAATTTACTTTTGAAGATAAAAAAGTAAATTTTAAAAGTGGAATTGAAGGGCAAAAAGTTTCTGTAGTTATTGGAAGAAAAAGAGAAAAACATATGGAAGCTAAACTTTTAGAACTTTTAGAAAAAAGCCCACTTGAAACAAATCCAACTTGTCCAAACTATATGGAATGTGGTGGCTGTAGTTATCAAAGTGTTTCTTACGATTATGAGCTTAAACTAAAACAAAGACAAATTAAGGAACTTTTTGAAGATGTATATTCAGAAGAACCTGAAATATTTGAAAGCCCTTTAAAAACAGCATATAGAAACAAAATGGAATACACTTTTGCAGATATGTATAAAGACAGTCCAATAATGCTTGGAATGCATAAGAAGAATAGATTTTACGAAGTGGTTGATACGAAAGAATGTAATTTAGTACATAGAGATTTTGAAATAATAAGAAATGCAGTTATCGACTTTGTAAGAGAAAAAAATCTTCCGTTTGTTAAAAAGAGAACTCACGAAGGGCTGTTAAGACATTTAATCATTCGTTATGCACTGACAACCGGAGAAATAATGGTTAATATCGTAACTACAACACAAAGCGAATTTGATAAAAAGAGTTTTGTAGATATACTTTTAGGATTGAAACTTGAAGGGAAAATAAAATCAATTGTGCATACTGAAAACGACTCACTTGCAGATGCAGTTGTTCCTGAAAAAATAAATATAATTTTTGGACAAGAATACATAACAGAAAAAATATTTGACTTGGAATTTAAAGTAACACCATTTTCATTCTTCCAACCAAATGTATTTGGAGCAATAAATCTATACTCAAAAGCAATTGAACTTTGTGGAGACATAGAAAACAAAGTAGTCTTTGACCTATACTCAGGAACTGGAACAATAGGACAAATTGTAGCAAGAAAAGCAAAAGCTGTTTATGGAATTGAAATTGTAAAAGAAGCAGTTGAAAGTGCAAACAAATCTGCAAAAGAAAACGGACTAACAAATTGCACCTTCATAGCTGGAGATGTCTTAGAAGAAATTGAAAACAGAAAAGAAATGGTAGATGTAATAATCGTAGATCCACCAAGAGATGGAATAAATCAAAAAGCATTAGAAAAAATAATCTCTTGCGGTGCAAAAACAATGGTCTACATTTCTTGCAATCCAAAAACTCAAAAAAGAGACGTACAAGTTCTAATCGAAAACGGCTACGAACTAAAAATATTAAAAGTCTTTAACCAATTCCCAAGAACAGTTCATTGTGAGTCTGTGGCATTGTTGGAGATGGTCTAAAAGATTATATATTTGAATAAATTATGAGTATAGAATATATTTTTGATGATTTATATAGGGTTTTTATTGGTTAAGTAATTAGTATTTTATAAAATTTATGATTTTAAAGGAGGACTTTGATGAAACAATCAGCAATTGATTATTTAATAGAATTTTTGAGTAAAGAAAAAGAAAATTTATGGCTTAAAGAAGTAGTTATTTGTTATTTAAATTCTAGAGAGAGTTTTAGTGAAGAAAACATAAAAAATCTTACTAATAAACTATTAACCGGATTTAGCCATAATAGCAATTTGAATTATTCAAAATTATCGTCAAATAGTTTGAATACAATAAGAATTAACAAGTTACATCATGAATCTGGAATTAATGCTCTATCAAAAAATCAGGAGATTGTTTTTGGTAAAGATGTCACGATATTATATGGGTTAAATGGATCTGGAAAAAGTAGTTATTTTCGTATATTACAAGGAATGATTGGTAATATTTATGGTGCAGATATTATATCTAACATTTATAATGATAAACCATTATCAATTAATACTAAATTAGACTATAACATAGGAGAAAAAAACGAAAAAGTTTTTTGGAATAATACTGGGTTCATTAGTGAATTAAATACAGTTAAAGTTTTTAATTCAGAGTATTCTAATGGTTTTCTAGAGAAAAGATCGGCTGATGAACTAATTATAAATCCTTATAAATTGAATGTTTTTTCGGAGTTAAGTTCATATGTAGACAAAATAAAAAATAATGCAAATAGTGAATTGGACTATATAGAAAAAAATATAGTTAAACCAAATATAGAAAAATTTACAGAAAACCATAAAATTCTAGTCATGGAAAAGAGAGATAAGGAAGCTATTAATTTAATTTCTAAAAATTTTAATAAAGAAAAAGAAGATAAATTATTATTTCTTCAAAAAGAAGTTAAAAAATTAGTTGAAACAAATTATAATGATAAACTAACTATAGCTTATACAAATAAAAAACAAATTGAACAATTAAAAAAACGTGTAGATGAGAATCTAATTTCATGGGTTGAACAAGTAAAAAAATATGATGGCTTAATAGATGTGATTAATAATTTAGAAGAAAAATCTAAAGATAATAGAAAAAAGGTTGAAATACTAAACCAACTGCCTGGAGTAGATTCTGAAGAGTGGAAAAAATTTATACAAGAAGGTCTTTCTATTTCTTCTAATCATAATGAATTATATAATATATGTCCTTATTGTCATAGAGAATATGATAATAAATCTTTAGAAATAATTAAGGCATATTCTATTTTTATAACTGATAGAATCGAAGAAGATTTAGAAAAATACAAAAACGAAGTAAAAGTAATAATAAGTAGCGCAAAACATTTCAAATTTATTGAAAATGATTATATCTGTTATACTAACAAAGATTTGAATGAATTAATTATTAAATTAACAACTATAGTGAAAAATTATGTTGAAGATTTTATTAAAATGGATCGAGATTTTAAAAATATTAATATAATTAATTTTGATATAACACAAATAAATAGAAAATTTAGTGAGCATTTAAACGAACTAGATAACCAAATTAATCAGATTAGAAAAGATGATATTCAGAAAAAAGAAAAATTAAATAAAAATAATAAAGAAATATCTATTCTTATTTCGGAACAGTCAATTCACAATCAACTAGATATTATTAATAATTATTTTGGTGAGTATCTTGAAATACAAGAATTAAGAGAAAAAGTGAATGCTTTTTCATCAAATAAAATTACAAGGATTAGTAAAGATGCGCATAAAGAGTTATTAACAGATAAACTTGTTGTCGAATTCAACGAATATTTAGATAAATTTGGAATTTCTGATAGAAAAATTGAACTATCTGGAAAAAATATTAAAGGAAGACAGCAAATTGAGCTTGTGATGAGTTCAAAAAACCCTGTGAATAAAATTTTAAGTGAAGGAGAACAAAAGGCTGTTTCTATAGCATTATTTTTGGCAGAAATAAAAGTTTCACAAAATAAAAGTACAGTCATCTTCGATGATCCAGTTAATAGTCTGGATCATAGAATGATTGAGAGATTATCCGATATAATTTTAGATATTGAAAATCAAGTAATAATATTTACACATAATAGAATGTTTCTTGATTCTATTTATGGAAGTGATAAAGGTCACTTATGTAAAAATTTTAATAATAAAGGTTGCAATAATGAAAAAGGGAAACATATATTTGTTTATGAAATAAAATCAGAAGGGATTAACAATGCTGGAGTAATAACATCACGAATAAAAAATAATTCAGAAGGATACCTGAAAGAAGCTGAAGTTTTATTAAAACAATCTCCGTTTTCAGAAGAAGAAAAAGTTTCAGTTTTATTGCGAAATTCTATTGACCATATAATTGATGAAGTAATATTTAATAGACAAATACCTAGAAAATATAGTATGAAAGGTAATAGTTCACAGAGCATTAATTGGGATGAACTAAGTAAAATGTCTAAAGAACCTAATATAATAGATGATTTGAAGAGAATTTTTGGAAGAGTTTCTAGTGGATATTTACATTATGGACAGGTTAATTTGAATAATCCACCTAATAAAGAAGAATTACAAAATTTTTTGTATAGATTAAAAGAAATTTCTAAATTAAAAAATTAATAATCCAATAACATTAAAAATCTATAACAAAATTCTAAAAAACTATTTATTGTTAAATGGTGGTTTTGTTGGATGTAGAATTAATGATATCGGAAAGTTGAAATAAAATAAGGAGATAATTGGTATGAGAGATAAAAATAATAACAATATTTCTGGAAATGTATTTAATGGAACGACTAATATAATTGCAGGAAACAGTAATAATATAGGAATAAATGAGGAAGAAAAAACAGCTAAATATACAGCAGAACCTGTTTGGAGGAGTCCTATTACAATGGCACTACTTACATGGTTAGGAATTATTATTTCTTTAATAGAGGTTTTTCCAATATATAAAATTTTTAATTCAATTATCACTATATTGAAAGAAAAAAATACTCAAAATAATATAAGCTACATTAAATATAGTATGATTTTTATAATTTTAATATTCATATTGATAGTAATATTATGGTTGAGAAGTATTACTAAGAGAGAGACGAGGCATCCGTTATTTTTTAACTATGCAATAAATGGATTTGGAAGAAAAATTTCAATTGAAAAAATCCATATTAATAATTGTCCAAAATGTGGGGGAAAAATGAAATACTATAATAAGCCAGTAGAATGGAATGAGTACTGTTATAATGGTAAAATAAAACGTGAAATAACGAAAAGAGTACCAGTATTGGAGTGTAAAAGAAATTCAGAACATTGTTATGAAGTTGATCCTGCTGAAGATAAGTTAAAATAATTTTAATAAAAATAAATTTATTGTTATTTCAGTATAAAATTAGCATTGAAAAATAACAACTAGATATATATGAATTTATTATTGTAATTTTAATATTATAAGAAGATATGATAATAAAAAGTAGGAAAGTCAATAATTTTATTTGCATATAATGAAAAAAATATCTAGTATTTTATTGTTACCTACAATAAAATAATGAGATTGTATTTATCAATTTTAGGATTTAACTCAATTGATTTCAAATTTGAAATTGATGAAAAATATTGTTCAAAAGCTTATTAAAATGGTTTAAAAAATTATTGAATAGTTTGAAATTTAATAAGACCTATATTAGATTTTTAAAGCGATAAATTTTATTAAGAGTTAAATTATAAAATTCTAGAAACATTTCGACAAACTTAAAACTATTAAGATTTAGTAATAATAGTATCAAAAAGAAGATATTTATATTATAGAAAAGGTATTGTAATTAAAATGTTAAACAAAATCAAATCGTATTGGTATGAATTAAAAACAGAATATGAAAAAAGATATAATAAACCATTTTTAAACGATTTTGAAAGTTCAAAAGAATATCTTGAGAAAATGAAAAGCTATCTTTTGGAAAAGCAAAGTGAATGTCCATCAAATGTAGATGTTATTTGTACTCTTGCTTCTGTTGAGTTGGAACTTAGAGATGATAAATTTGATTATATTGAATTTCTACAAGACTTTTTAAATGAGTTTGAAAATTCTTTAGGAGATATTGATAAAGCAAGAATATATACTAATCTTGCTTTTTGGGAGGATTTTTCTAAGGACAGTTTGATGTATTTGAACAAAGCTAAAGACTTAAATTCGCCATTTGTGGAAACTTATACAGGTCTTGGTCTTTATTATTTTAGCGAGTATGAATATTCTAAAAATGAAAAGAATTTATTAGTTAGTTGTAATTACTTTAAGATTGCAAGAGAAATGGAAGAAAGTTATGTAACTTCTTTCAATTTTGCTGTATCTTTATTTGAACTTAAGGAACATGAAAAAGCAAAGGAAATATTTTTAAACTTACTCGAAATTTATCCTAATAGAATGCGTCTGTTATTGTGTTTAGCTTATTGTGAAGTGTATCTTGGAAACAAGAATAAAGCAATTTCTTATGTAGAGAAAGTAAAACCTGGTCAAGATATTAATTATAATTTAAATACAGATGATATTTCAGAAGACCAAATTATTGATGTTTATTATTTGTTAGAAGATTATGACACTTTTTTAAATCTTTGTGGAGATTGTGTTGAGTACTATTATATTGCAGAGTGGGAAGAATATTTTTATGTTCTTTGGTTAAAAAATCAAAAGGAAATATTTTTTAGTCTTGAAGAAAAGAATCGAAAGTATTTTGAAGAAGCTATAAATGAAGCTATAGCTGATGAAGATTATGAGAGTGAAAAAGAGAAACAAGAAACTATTGCTAATTGGGAAGAGGATAAAAGAAATTTTGAAGAAATGATTTCTAAAATAAAGAGTGGAGTTTCAAGACCTGAGGGAAAATTAAAGCTATATCCTGAGTATTCTTGCTTTATGGTAGACTGTGTTAGACATAAATTTTAAAAATAAGTTAATAAAATCTAATTATGAGGGATAGAAAAGGGGAGTAATGGATAAATTAATTAATTTTTTGAAAGACAAAATAACTAATGAAATTTCTTTGGAAGAAATTATCAATGTATTCGAACAGATGTGCAATATTCCGCTTGAAGAAGATATGATTTTATTTGAGACAGGAATATTTACTACTTTTGGAGATGAGCCAATGTTTCAAATTTCCTTAGTCAGACAATTTCCAAATGAGGATGAAGAATTTTATCAAATTCATGTAGATATTTTATATGAGTCTGATAATGAAAATAAAATGATGATTGAGTCAATATGGGATGAAGATTTAAGTGAAAATATATTTACCTATATTAGAAATTCAAAAGTTTTTGCTTACGCGAAAAACAAAAAATATAGTAAATTTAAAATATGGTGTGATGAAACTTAAATTGGTAACTTTCGCTTTCCGGAGCTGACTATACAATTAAATTCTTTATGTGGAATACATAAAGTATTTAATTGTATATTTAATGGCATATTATCTTTTACTGATGAATAAATTATTTTTATGAGGATAAAAAATTAATGCAGAATACATGATTAATACCGACAAATAACACTGGTTATAAAAGAGTTTATTTGGTATAGTATATCTGTACAAATATATAAAAAATTGACAAATAATGGAAATTTTAAATATGAATTTATAAAGCATATTATATGTAATTAGTAAGAGTATTTACCCGATGGATAGGTATGTATTCTTACCAATTTTTTATAAGAAATACGGAGGATAAAAACAATGAAAAGGTTAGTAAAAAAATCTATGAGCTTAGTTTTGGCTCTACTAATGATGTTCAGCGTATTTGTCGGTGCTACAAAAGTATTGGCTGAAGAAATGCCTGATAAAGAGAAAAAACTAACAAAAGACAATTATTGGGCTGAGTTAAGTTGGTATAAAGATTCGACTCATAAAGGGGTTATGCCATCTTATTTAAAGGATTATTTTGCAAGTAGTCGTGTAAAATGGGCTAATCGACTAAATGAGTATTCTTTGGTTCCGTTTTTCCCAGATGCAGGAATTTCTTCAGATGCTGAGGTAGATAAAGATATTGAAGAAATGGTAACACAATATTTAGCTCCATATGCTAAAGATTATCCGCATAAAGAACATCCTGATCCAACACTTAATCGTTGGAAGGGTGGAAAACAATGGAATCCATATAACTTTAATTATGCGAATGATCTCTTAACGGAAAAAACAACTGATTATAATGTGCGTGCGGATATCAAAGAAAGAGGTCTTTCCAGTACAGCTGTTTCCAATCATCGTATAGGAGACAAAATCAATTTAGATTTTCATGTTGATTTATCATTGTTTAAAAAGATCAAAAATACTGTACTTATTGCTGTAATTAATTCGGAATTTCCGGCCTACTATATGATGAAAAATAATATGCCTGAAACTGCAATTACACAATCCGACGCTGAATTGGTATTTGTCTTAGACTTGCCAAAAGGGTTAGAATCTCTGGATACAACTAAATACAAATTGTCCGGTATTGATGGTTTTGATGATTTATCTGTTACAAAAGAAAAAGGTGGCAGGAGAATTGTTGTAAAAGCAAGACTAAAGGCACCACATACTTATGAAACATTAAAGGAATTATACAAAAAAATTCAAAAGGTTAAATCAGCAACACTAAGTGTGGACGGATTACAAGTAACTTCTGATGTTGAAATCAACAAAAACAATACTGTTACAGGATATGCCTATGGTGCACATGAAAATATCTTTACTACAGATAATAATGTTATTTTTAATAAAGATGATTCAGCTATTCAAAAGGATAATAAGCATTATTTCTTCCGTCAAGCTATTGTTTATGCAGCGAAACAATCTGTGGATGGAAAAGATGAAGCCGGTGATGTTAATAAACCTAATTTGATTACTTATACATTCAGAGTAAATCATAATAAGGTAACTTTCATGAACGATAGTGCAACATATGCAACAATCAATGTAGAAAAGGGCAAAGCAATTGATACTGACAATTTAACTGATCAATCTATGCCTGCAAATCCAAGTAAAGCAGGATATACATTTAAAGAATGGAACACATCTGCTGATGGAAAAGGTATGAAGTTTACAGGTACAACTGTTGTAAATGAAGATTCAACTGTGTATGCTATTTACGACAAGAATGTATCTCCTATTAATGAAGCACCTACACTTGAAGTTAAAGACAAAACTATTAAAAAAGGTGAAAAATTTGATTTAATGAGCCTTGTTGTATCTGCTAAAGATAAAGAAGATGGTGATTTAACTAAAGATGTAAAACTTATTGATGATGGTGGTTTTAATAAGGATAAGATAGGTAAATATACTGTTACATTTAAAGTAACTGATAAAGATGGAGCAAGTGTAACAAAGAAAGCTGTTGTTACAGTTGTTGAAAAAAGCAAACCTGCTCTAAAGCCTAATAATAATTCCGGAAAAAAATTACCAAAAACAGGTAATGATGCAAACATAATCCTATATGCTACATTATTAGGATTATCAGGAGCAGTGATTACTGCAGTAGGAATTAGAAGAAAAAAAGAAAATTAATTTTAGATAGGACTTAAATATATAGTTCAGTAATTAAGGTTTGGGGAGTAAAATTTAAAAAATACTCCCTAACTTTTTTTATTACATAAAAAATTTTTTAAAAATTTAAAATAGTTGTAATCTTGATTTTTACATTTTTAATTTATAAATAAATGAAATAATATTTAAAAATTTGAGTGGATTTTAGTATAAAACTGATTGTTATAAATTACTAATATCTTTAAAAGGAGTATTATGGAATTAATTAGATATTTGAATGCATATTTTGCTTTTAGTTTTTTAGGTTGGGTATGGGAAAGTATTTATTGTACAATTGATGCAAGAAAATGGCAAAATCGTGGATTTTTATATGGACCATTATGTCCTATTTACGGTTTTGGTTCAATTTTAGGATTGGTTTTTTATGATCTTATTTCAATGGGTAAAATTTCTCATCTTTCATGGTGGCAAATATTTATTATGGGATTTGTTGCTAGTATGATATTAGAATATCCAACATCTTATGTTCTTGAGAAATTGTTTCATGCTAGATGGTGGGATTATAGTGATATGCCACTTAATATAAATGGAAGGACTTGTGTGATTACTTCTGTTGGTTTTGGGATTGGAGCAATTATTATAATGGAATTTTTTATTCCACTTTTTGAAAAAATTTATGTGACAATTCCAAATAATTTTGCAATAGCTCTTGCTGTTGTTTTACTGGCTATACATTCTTCGGATTTTACACTTACAGTTTCAGGATTGACTAACTTCCAAAGAAATATTGCTGAGTTGGAAGAAGAGTTCCAAGATAGAATGACTTCGACTGTAGACAAAATATTTGAAAGACATAGCAGATTGTATGGTAGAACATTAAGCAGAATAGCTTCTTTTAGGATGAGTGAGTCTCGTAATATGATTGCAGATAAATTAGTAAAAATAAGACGTGATTTGAAAAAGAAGAAATAATATCTTATTATTAGATTATTTGGAGTTTAGAAAGAATGTTAATTTCTAAATGTTGAATTTAATGATATATATTATATTATAGTTGATATTGATAAGACTTTAGAAAAATAAATTAAATAAAATACTCTAAAAGGAGTTGTATATAGTTGATTAGATTATCAATTATAGCAACTCTTTTGTTTTGTTCCATAGTAAAATTAAAAGAGAAAAGAATATATAGATATGATATAATATATTTAATAAAATAACTATAAGGGATGATGTAATTTGAATAGGAAAGAGAATGAAAGTATTCGTTCAAAAATTTTAGGTATTTGTTTAATTTTATTTATTTTAGCAATTGCTTTTTTTACATTTAGTCAGCTTCTCCGAGGTGATGATACCTATGGCAATATTGAAAGAAGTGGACAGAGAATTGGCAATAGCATTTTTTATAAATATGATAACAAGATTTATGCACTTATTCCAAGTGGTGGATATTACATTGTAGAGGATGCAGATGTAGATTCTTTTAGTGTTATTAATTCAGAGAATACTTATGATTCTCGTGTAGTTGGAATTGATAAAAATCATGTTTATTTTGGAAATGTAAAAATTGAAGAGCTTAATCCAAAGGAAATAACTAATGTTGGAAATGGATATTATACTGATGGTAAAAGTACTTATTTTTGTTCTTCACTTTCTGAGAGAAATGATGAGCTTTCCTATGTTTCAGAAATTTTTGGACATATAGTTCATGCTTTTTTTAAGGATAAAAAGCCTAAGTCATATATTTATCCATATCATAAATTAAATACTGAAAAGAAAATTTCGAAAATTAATAATTTAATATATTTTGCAACAGATGGAGATGTGCTCTATTACAAGGGAAAGCCACTTGAAAACGCAGATATAAATACTATAAAGGAAGTTTCTAAACATGGAGAGTATTTTTGTGATAAAAATAATGTTTATTACAAAAATGAACTTTTACCAATTAAAAATAGTGGGGAATTAGAAGTCGTTTCAGTTGAGCAGGGAGAGGATTTGCTTTATGATAAAAAGAGTGGAGAAGTTTTTAAAGGTAATTTTAGATTTGATGAAAGTTCTGCCCCTTATAAAGTAATTGGAAATAGTAGTTCTCATATTCATAATCTATTTTTTGTTTCAAAAGATGGAGTATATTTTTATAATCAAAGAAAAAATAAGCAGGTAAAAATTGGAGAAAATAATTTTAAAGGAAATATTGAATTTTTAGATAAAAATGTATTTTGTGATGAAGAAAATATCTATTTTTTAAATTCTTATGAAAAGTATATTGTTAGATTTAGAGTTCCACATATTAGACGATTGTATTCAAGAAATTCTCAAATAGTTAGCTTTGATAAAAAAGAAGGTTGGGAAAAAGTAAAAGACATACAAAGTAATGTAATAGGCTCCGTTTGGACAAAAAATGGGAAATACTATTATTTTGACAATTTAGGAAATAGCCAACTTATTAACGATACAGTTTTTGAAATTACTGACAAAGAAGTATTGAATGAATTATTATCAGATGAAAGCAGAATAACAGTAGATAGAATTAGAGAAATAATAAAAGATGAAAAATTGCAAGCCGTATCAGGAGAAGCGAAATATACAGCAACCGTAAAATATAGTCATTACTACCTTTATATGATTTTATTATTTCCTTTTGTAATTATTGGTAGTATATTAAAACAAAAAGGCAGAAGAAAACTACTTAAATATAATGAAAGATATAGGTAAAATATATACTACTATTAGATTTTTTAAAAATGTTTGATTAAAATAATACAGAATATATCATATAATGTCAAAAATGTTGATTTGTGAATTTTTGTGTGATTACAATGGTTATAGATAGTTGTATTCTAAATAACTTTGTGGTATAATTACACTGAAAAGTTATCAAAAGTATTGACAAATGTCGAAAGATGAAAGTTGTTTATTTATTTTTATACGGATAAATGAATTTGTCATTTTGATATGGAGGAAAATAAAAAAGGAGATGAAAAGATGAAGAACAAAATTAAAAAGTTCCTTTCTTTTTTTACAGCGTTAGTGATAGCTTTGGGTGTAATAATACCCGGAGCATCTTCTGTTCATGCTGCAAATACATTAAATGTAGCACAATATACAAAAACTAGCGGAGTTGTAAAAGGAGTAAAAGGTAGCAATTCCGGAACTTATGAAGGAAAATGGGACGCAAAAATTCCAATGGGAAAAGTAATGGCTGGAATTGAAAGTGAAATGAAAAGTGCAGCAGATTCTGGGTATTATCCACATGGAAAAGACGGAAAAAACAAGATAGCATATGTTGAATACAAAGTTAAATTCCCTGAGGGTGTAACTATTGATAGCACTAAAATTATGGCTGATAATTCAACTAGCATGTTTAACAAGGCGGCATTTACTCATACTGTAAGTGGACAAGTTGTTACATTTAAATTTCCATTACGCGATGAGAATTGGGCAGGTATATATAAGCACTACAAGGACGATGGTGGAGCTACTTCAGATAAGACTATAGACATCAGTATTCCATATACTGTAAAAGCAAATAGTCTTAATGAAGCCAAAGCTTTAGAATCTAAAAATGTAACTGCAAAAGGTGATTTTGAAACACATGCTAGTGGTACTTGGTACTCATTTACTAAGAAGGTTTACAATACAGATGTTAGTACAAAACCATTAGCTCCTGATTTTTCAAAGTCTGATGTATTCGTTAAATCTACAGAACAAGATATTTCACAAAAAGGAAATTTAGACGGAGATTTATTGGTTAATGGAAATACACAACATGATAAGGTGTATGAAGCTAATAAAAATGATTCATTGACTATGACCGGACTTTTAAATGTTTCTCCTATCAAGAAACAATTGAAAGAACTTGAAGACAAATATCCTTCTTCCGGTGTTGCAACAGATATTAAAGTAGAAAATGTAAATACAAGCTTTACAGCTAAGATGACTTTGCCGGAAGAAATGAAATTTGTAGATGGTTATACAGTTGAATTAGCTGGAGCAAATGGCAAGTTTAAGATTGCTGAACAAAAAGTAACCGGCAAAACAATTACTGTTACTCTTACTGTAGCAGATAACATTAAAACTTTTAAAGAAGTTAAAGAAGCTGTATATGGAGTAGAAAATGATTTAAAAGTTAATGTAAAAGGTGTTAAATTTGATACAGATAAGGCTAAAGCTAATACAAATTATACAATTAACGGAATGGTTTCCGGTAAATTCACAGCAAAGGCTACAAACATTCTTACAGGAAATGTAATCAATTTTGATTATATTTGGGAAGGTGTTCAACTTGCCGGAGGAGAAGATTCAACTGATCCTACTACTAAAGATATAAAATTAACACTTAAATATGTAGAAACTGCTGAAAATACATTCGAAGCAACTCAAAAATTATTAGGAGATATCTTAGTAGGAGATAATACAGAACATGATAAAGTTTATGAAGTTGAAAAGGGAACAAAAGTTGCTTTTACCGGTTCTTTAGATGTATCACCGGTTAAAAAACAAATGAAAGATATAGAAGAACAATTCAAAAAGACAAACACAGACCCTTCAACTATTAAAATTTCTGATTATAGTTCAACTTTTACAGCTACATTAACATTGCCTGAAGAAATGGATTTCGAAGGAAATCCGCAAGTATCATTATTGAATGATAATGGAAAATACAGGATAGTTAGTTCAAGTGTGAGCGGAAAAACTATAAAGGTAGTGATGACAGTAAATAAAGAAGTAAAATCATTTGCTGAATTAAAAGATGCCGTAAACGGAATGGAAGATAAACTTAATGTTGTAGTTAACGGTGCTAGATTCAATAATAAAGCATTAGAAAATACAAATTATACAGTTAAAGGAACAATGACTGGAGAACTTAAGGCAAAAGCTAGAGAAACAGCAACCGGAAATGTGATTAACTTTAAGCTAAACTGGTATGCAGAACAACTACCGGAAGGAGCTGATGCAATTAATCCTACAAGTAAAGACATCACATTTACATTAAAATATGTAGCTAAAAAGCCACCGGTTAATCCAACAAATCCAACAACACCTGGTAATGAGAAACCAAATAATAAATTACCAAGAACAGGTGCAGGAACAAGTATAGCTTTATATACAGTTCTAGTTGGAATATCAGGAGCTTTAATTGTTGGATTAAAAAGAAGAAAAAATGAAAATTAATAACTGTTAATTTCATAATAAAACATAAATAAATCGACCTTTGGATACGACTTGAGCTATTTCTAGAGGTCGATTTTTGCATATTTATAATGTTTTTAGTGGCCTAATTGTAAGGGAGAAGATAATGGGAGTAATTTATTTCTTTGACAGATATTTTAAAAGGTATCTTTTGAAGGGTACAAAAGCACTTAATCCATCTGATACCGGTATTTTTCCAAATGGAATTTCATGTGTTAGGGAATCGGATGTGAATATGTGGTTTTATACTAAAGATGGTAATACTATTGCCTTTGATTCAGGACATATGAATTTTCCGAATGTCAATCTTGAGTTTGAAAAAATTAATATAAATCCGGATAATATTAAACATGTTTTTTTAACTCATGTTGATGTAGATCATGCCGGTGGAATTGATAAGAATGGAAAGAATATTTTCCCAAATGCTCAAGTGTATATTGGCGAAAATGACGAACAATATTTAACAGGACAACTTTATAGAATGAAGAAATTAGGATTTTTAAAGCTTAATATTGGTGTAAGTTTATCTCCTGGATACAAGCTTATCCAAGACGGACAAGTTTTTGATATTGAAGGGATAAAAATAATTGCTATTCATATTCCTGGACATACAATTGGACATATGTGTTATATTGTTGATGACAAAATTCTTATAAGTGGAGATTGTTTAGCTATTAATAAAAAAGGTGGTTATCCATTCTTTGACTTTTTCACACAATTTCCGGAAATGAATAAAAAATCCTTAATTAAATTAAAAGAAAAAGTTAAGAGATATAACATTGAAGCAGTCTGCACCGGTCATAGCGGATATAGAAAATTTGATGATAATACTTTTGCTCATATTGGCGAGACTGCAGACTTTGGCAGGAAAAATCATTTTGATGAAGATGCTCCTGATGACTGTATGAAATATTAGTTATAAATGAAAAGTTTAGTATGAAGATAATTATATATTCTATCTTAATTAATATAAAATTAAATAGGCTCCTGAATTACTGCTAGGAGCCTTTTAAGAAATTCAAAATATGTTTTAAGGCTTATATTTAGGGCAAATTATAATAAAATATAGAGCATATTATGAGGAGTACAAAATGGAATTAAAAAGTATAGTTGAAAAGCAAAAAGAATTTTTTAACACAGATGCGACAAAATCTGTTGAATATAGAATTAGTATGTTACGAAAACTTGAGAATGTAATTAAAGAGAATGAAAAGCAAATACTATCTGCATTAAATAATGACCTTTCAAAATCAGAGGCAGAAGGTTATCTTACTGAAATTGGAATAGTATATGGTGAAATTCGTGAGGCATTGAAAAATGTAAAGAAATGGAGTAAGCCTAGAAGGGTAAGGGGAAGTCTTGGTACATTTCCCGCTAAAAGCTATGTCTATTCAGAGCCGTATGGAGTTGTATTAATAATATCTCCTTGGAATTATCCTTTTAATTTGTCGCTTTCTCCACTGGTTGCTGCTATTGCTGCAGGAAATTGTGCTGTTATAAAATGCTCAAAAGAGAGCAAAAATACATCAAAAATAATTAGAGATATAATAAATAAAACATTTGAAGAAGAATATATTTACTGTGTAGATTCTGAACTTGATTATGATAAAATTTTACATCAAAGATATGATTTTATATTCTTTACCGGAAGTGCAAGAGTCGGGAAAATTATAATGCGTGTAGCGAGTGAAAATTTAATTCCTGTATCTTTGGAATTAGGAGGAAAGAGTCCTTGTATTATTGACGAAACAGCTGATATTAAACTTTCAGCAAAACGTATCGTATGGGGGAAACTATTAAATGCGGGACAGACATGTGTTTCAATAGACTATATTGTTGTTCATAAAAATGTAAAAGAAGAACTTATTAAATGCTTGCAAAAAGAAATTGGATTGAGATATCCTGATGCTGTAAATAACAAATCTTATCCAAAAATTATTAATACTCGTCATTATGAACGTCTTTTAAATTTAATAAAGACTGAGTCAAAAGTAATTGGCGGAAAAAGTAATGATCGCGAAAGAAAGATTGAACCTACAATATTTCCTGATGTAGATTTTAATCACGAGATCATGAAAGGTGAAATTTTTGGACCTTTATTACCGATTATTGAGTATGATGATATAGATAAAGTTATTAATATAATTAAAGAAATAGAAAAGCCATTAGCATGTTATATTTTTTCTCAAAGAAAAGAAAACGCCGAGAATATTATTAACAGTCTTTCCTATGGAGGAGGTTGTGTTAATGATACTATAATGCAACTTGCAAATAGTCATGTTCCTTTTGGTGGAGTAGGAAATAGCGGTATGGGCTCTTATCATGGGAAACATGGTTTTGATTTATTAAGTCATAAAAAAGGAATTGTAAAAAATAAAACAATTTTTGATTTACCATTTAGATATGCACCTTTTGATTTGAAAAAATTGAACATATTTAAACGTATTATGTGATATATATATGAACAAATGTTGTTATATTAAAATATAATATTTATAATTAAATTTTTTGTCGATTTTAAATAGTATTTATAAAAGAGAGTTCTTTTCTGATTGTTCAGTGGGATTCTTTTTTTGTGGACTTAATCTTAGATTATATTATAACATAATCATAATAATTATAACAATTAAAATATTAGACTTTACTGTCATTTTGTGGTATAATAGTTACGACTTTATATTTTATGTAAAAACCGGAATTAGTATAAATTTGTTATGGATTTTTGAATTTTTATAAATGTTGGGGAACGTCTAATTTGTAAATTTTACATATAATTTAAAGTCTGAGTTTATTATGAAACAAAATAATAAAGTTTGAAAAAGTACTAGAAAGGGGAAGAAAAATTTGAAAAGAGATTTAATTAAAAGAAGTTTAAGTATTTTTCTCGTAGTTACGATGGTTTTTTCAATTATATTACATGCAAAGATTACAGCACATGCTGATGAAGTGCATTCAAATGTAATAACAAAAGCAAATATTACAGATTTGGAGGGTAAGCCGATTACGAAGCCAATGCCTGCTTGGAAAGCATTTAGGATAAATGCGGAGTATGCATTACCAAATAATCAGGTAAAAGAGGGGGACACTACAACATTGACATTGCCTAAAGGCTTTTCGCCGGCATCTCCATTTGATTTTGAGATTAAAGCTGGAAATGATGTTGTTGCAAATGGAAAAATAGTTGATGGTAATCCTGCAAAAGTGGTTATTACATATACAAAATATGCCCAAGAACATTCTCATGTTAAAGGATCATTTTATTTTAATATTCAAATTAATAGTAACACGCAAACTCAAACAGGTGTTATTCCGGTAACACTTACTGCAAAGGGAGATGGAACAGTTGTTCCTGCAGGCACTGTTACTTATAATCCGCAACAAGTTTCACCTGTACAAGTAATAAAAGGTGGCTGGATGGATAGTAAAGATAAAACTATAGGTCATTATAAAATAAGCATTAATCAATCCAATAAGGAAATGGTAAATGCAAAGGTAACTGATGAACTTTTGAATCCGGGAGTTCAATATGTTGAAAATTCATTCCAGATACTTGAAGGTAAATGGGTTAAAAATGCAACAGGAACAGATATTTTATTTACTAATGAGGTAGATGTAACTGCAAAATATAAAGACAAACTTAAGATTGAGGGCAATAAGTTTACACTTGATATTGGAAATAGACCAGAAGGTAAAGGATTGATGATTAGATATAAAGTTAAAATATCCTATGAACCTGTGGTTGGTGAAGAATTTAAAAACAAAGTGGAACTTATAGATGCCGGAAAAACTTTTAAGCATAATACGTCTTATAAAATTATAGATGCCAGTGGTGGTGGCGCAGGATATGTATATAAAATTAAAGTGCATAAAAAAGGAAATGACGGATCATCATTATCTGGAGCAATGTTTGATGTTATTCGTGTGCGTAACAACCAAAAAGTTGGAACTATTACTACCGGTACTGATGGAAAAGGTGAACTTGGAAATTTAGTTTTGGATAGATATAAACTCGTTGAAACAAAAGCACCTGACAATTATCTACCTTTAAAAGATCCAGTTTATGTTGAAGAGAAAGATTTTGATAAAAATAGCAGAATTGCATTAAAAACCATAGAAAATAAACTTAATGAAAAAATTTCTATTCCAGTAATTAAAAAATGGATTGGTCCTGCAAAAGATTCAGTAACTGTACAACTTAAAAAAGTAGGAAGTAATGATGTAATTCAAGAACATGAACTAAAAGCAAGTGAAAATTGGACATATACATTTACAGGACTAAATAAGTATGAAGCAGATGGTTCAGAAATCAAATATGAAGTAGTTGAAAAGAATGTACCTGAAGGATATACTTCAGAAATTACTGGAACAATGCAAGACGGATTTACAATTACGAACAAAAATACTGAAAAAGTAAAAATTCCTGTAGAAAAGAAATGGGAAGATAATAATAACCAAGACGGTAAGAGAGTTAAGGAAATAGTTGTAAGATTAGTAAAGAATGATATTCCTACAGATAAGATAATAAAACTAAATGAGCAAAATAATTGGAAAGGTGAATTTACAGACCTTGACAAATATGATGCACAAGGAAACAAAATTAAATACACTGTTAAAGAAGAAACAGTAGTAGAAGGATACGATACTGAAATAATTGCAGGGCAAGTAGATGGAGTTTTAGGATATATAATTAAAAACAAACATAATGTTGAAAAAACTGAAATTCCTGTAGAAAAGAAGTGGATTGGACCTGCAAGCGTTGAAGAAGTAACTGTAAAATTATTTGCTGATGGTGTAGATACCGGAAAAACTTTAACTTTAAAGAAAAGTGAAAATTGGAAAGGTAAATTTACGAACCTTGATAAATACAAAAACGGAAAAGAAATAGTTTATACAATCAAGGAAGCAAAAGTAGAAGGTTACGAAAGCAAGGTAGAAGGAAATGCAAAAGACGGCTTTGTAATCACAAATAAGAATTTAGCAAAGACACAAGTTCCAGTTGAAAAGAAATGGATAGGAAAAGCTGTAAATGAAATTGAAGTAAAACTTTTAGCAAATGGAAAAGAAGTACAAACAGCTAAATTAAATGAAGCAAATTCTTGGAAACATACATTCAAAGACTTGCCAAAATATGACGACAATGGAAAAGAAATAACTTATACAGTAAAAGAAGTAGCAATTGAAGGATACGAAAGCAAGGTAGAAGGAAATGCAAAAGACGGCTTTATAATTACAAATAGGAATGTAGAAAAAACACAAGTTCCAGTTGAAAAGAAATGGATAGGAAAAGCTGTAAATGAAATTGAAGTAAAACTTTTAGCAAATGGAAAAGAAGTTCAATCAGCTAAATTAAACGAAGCAAATTCTTGGAAACATACATTCAAAGACTTGCCAAAATATGACGATAATGGAAAAGAAATAACTTATACAGTAAAAGAAGTAGCGATTGAAGGATATGAAAGCAAGATAGAAGGAAATGCAAAAGACGGCTTTGTAATTACAAATAGGAATGTAGAAAAAACTGAAATTCCAGTAGAAAAGAAATGGATTGGAAAGGTATTAAAAGAAATTGAAGTACAACTTTTAGCAAATGGAAAAGAAATTCAAAATGTTAAGTTGAACGAAGGAAATTCTTGGAAACATACATTCAAAGACTTACCTGTATATGATGACAATGGAAAAGAAATAACTTATACAGTTAAGGAAACAAAAGTAGAAGGATATGAAAGCAAGATAGAAGGAAATGCAAAAGACGGCTTTATAATTACAAATAGGAATGTAGAAAAAACACAAGTTCCAGTTGAAAAGAAATGGATAGGAAAAGCTGTAAATGAAATTGAAGTAAAACTTTTAGCAAATGGAAAAGAAGTTCAATCAGCTAAATTAAACGAAGCAAATTCTTGGAAACATACATTCAAAGACTTGCCAAAATATGACGATAATGGAAAAGAAATAACTTATACAGTAAAAGAAGTAGCGATTGAAGGATATGAAAGCAAGATAGAAGGAAATGCAAAAGACGGCTTTGTAATTACAAATAGGAATGTAGAAAAAACTGAAATTCCAGTAGAAAAGAAATGGATTGGAAAGGTATTAAAAGAAATTGAAGTACAACTTTTAGCAAATGGAAAAGAAGTACAAACAGCTAAATTAAACGAAGCAAATTCTTGGAAACATACATTCAAAGATTTGCCAAAATATGATGACAATGGAAAAGAAATAGTTTATACAGTAAAAGAAGTAGCAATTGAAGGATATGAAAGCAAGATAGAAGGAAACGCAAAAGACGGCTTTGTAATTACTAATAAGGAAATTCCAAAGAAACCTAAATTGGCTAAGACAGGAATAGAAACAAGTGCTTCAATTTATTCGGGAATTTTAGCTATATCAGGTGGAATAATGGTATTCTTGAAAAAAAGAAATCAAAAGAAAAATACAAGTATCTAGATTTTGATTTAAATATAACATACAATTATAATAAAAAAATTAAGTAATTAAAGTTAGGGAGTAAAATTAAAAAAAAATACTCCCTGATTTTTTTATTATGAAAAATAACAAGGTTTCAGGCATTCATCTGACGTGAAGTATCGCGGAAGGGGGAGGTTCTTATTTAGTTTTTTAAAAACAATTAAATAAAATAAGAAATTAAGTAAGTTTATTTGTTTTATAGTTAAGAAAATTATAAGAAAATATTTCAAAATAAATATTCATAAAATCACAGGATGAGATTAATGAAAAAGGGTAATTACATTAGGTAAAACGATATTTTTTATATAAAAATAAATATTATAAAAATTGTATAAAAATAGTAGACAATTCATTCTATATTATGCTATAATTTAGCTAATAAAATTTTAAAAATTTAGAGATATTAATTAGAAGAAATCGAATACATTTTAAATCGCTTTTATATGATAATTAAAATTTGTTGGTAGTTTTTACATAAAGTTCATTAATTCAAAGTTTTATGATTATTTACTATGGAGTTGTTAAGATGTAAGTAATCTATACTTTAATATGAAAGGAGAAATAAAATGAAAAAAAGAAGTAAGCAAATTTTTAAAAGCGCAGTCTCGTTTGTGATTATCTTTTTGATGGTAATATCAAGCGTGATTCAACCATCCTCAAAAACTAAGGCTGACGGATTTCCAAATGATGCTACGGGAGTATCTCCGGATGGTAAATATTACTCAGCAGGGAAAAGTAATCGTTTAGGAATGGTTACATCAGATGAATCACATACTCCAGTAGAGCTATTCGGTTTTTGTATGGCAAATAGCAAGAGATATCCCGAATATGATGTCGCAAAGGATAAATACTTCGGTGTGTATGAGCAAATATTAAATCTAAATAAGGAGAGTTTTAATAAACTTGTTAGAGATAATCACCTACCGGGTGTTGTTGCAACAGGTTATGATGAACTTTGGAATAAAGTATCTAAACTTATTTATATTTATTTGAAAGATCCGACAAATGTTATCGGAAGATCCGGTTGGGCAAATCTACAGGCAGCGATTAACGAATTTTATATCGTTGTTCAGCAAGAAATATGGCGTTATACAGATGGGCAAAAAGTTGATAAAGATACTAATTCATATTTGTATTATAGATACTCAAAACAAGCCCAAAAAGCAGTATACTTATTGCGTGAAGCCGTAGATAGTATCAATGTGCCTGCTGATTTTGAACTTCGTGGTTATAAACCCGAGTGGGTTCAAGGTCAAATCGGATATCAGGCTATTGTAACCGGTAGATTGAAAAAAGACCAACCAGTTGGAGAAATAAAAACAACAGTAACGGCTGGAGGAAAAACTTCAACTGAAAATGAAGTTGCAACGTTAAAGGCAAAGGATATTGAAGGTGGAGTTGAAGTTTCGGATAAGGTAACATATAAGGGACTTTATCCAAATGTAGAATATGATGTTGAAGGTAAAATTTATGAAGTAAAAGATGGAAAACTCGTTAATCCTGATAATCCTGTTTCTGAAGTAAATGGTAGTACAAATTTAAAACCTGATGCATCAGGAAAAGGCGAATGGACATTAAATTTTGGAAAACTTAATTTAGAAGCCGGAAAATCCTATGTAGTTTTTGAGAAAGTAGTTTCATTGGAAAATGTAATAGATACAGACGGAGATGGAAAGCCGGATAAGAAACAAGAATTAACACATGAAGATCCGAAAGATAAATCACAAACATTTACAGTTTTACCTAAGGAAGAAGTTGAAAAAGAAGTTGTATTCAGCAAAGTAAATGTAGGCGGAGAAGAAATAGCGGGAGCAAAAATCCAAATTAAAGATGCACAAGGACAAGTAGTAAAAGAATGGATATCGAAAGCCAGACAAAGCGAAATTATTAAGTTAAAAGCCGGAACATATATATTCCATGAAGAAGCGGCTCCTAACGGATACCTAAAAGTTACGGATATAACTTTTGAAGTGGACGAACAAGGAAAAGTTACGGTTAAAAATGCAAACGGAAACGAAGTAAAAGCGAATGAAAATAAATTAACAGTAACAGACAAAACTGAACCGGTTGTACCGCCAACACCAGGTGAAAAAGAAGTATTATTCAGCAAAGTAAATGTAGGCGGAGAAGAAATAGCAGGAGCTAAAATCCAAATTAAAGATGCACAAGGACAAGTAGTAAAAGAATGGACATCAAAAGCCGGACAAAGCGAAATTATTAAGTTAAAAGCCGGAACATATATATTCCACGAAGAAGCGGCTCCTAACGGATACCTAAAAGTTACAGATATAACTTTTGAAGTGGATGAACAAGGAAAAGTTACAGTTAAAAATGCAAACGGAAACGAAGTAAAAGCGAATGAAAATAAATTAACAGTAACAGACAAAACTGAACCGGTTGTACCGCCGACACCAGGTGAAAAAGAAGTATTATTCAGCAAAGTAAATGTAGGTGGAGAAGAAATAGCAGGAGCAAAAATCCAAATTAAAGATGCACAAGGACAAGTAGTAAAAGAATGGACATCAAAAGCCGGACAAAGCGAAATTATTAAGTTAAAAGCCGGAACATATATATTCCACGAAGAAGTGGCTCCTAACGGATACCTAAAAGTTACAGATATAACTTTTGAAGTGGATGAACAAGGAAAAGTTACAGTTAAAAATGCAAACGGAAACGAAGTAAAAGCGAATGAAAATAAATTAACAGTAACAGACAAAACTGAACCGGTTGTACCGCCAACACCAGGTGAAAAAGAAGTATTATTCAGCAAAGTAAATGTAGGTGGAGAAGAAATAGCAGGAGCAAAAATCCAAATTAAAGATGCACAAGGAAATGTATTAAAAGAATGGATATCGAAAGCCGGACAAAGCGAAACTATTAAGTTAAAAGCCGGAACATATATATTCCACGAAGAAGCGGCTCCTAACGGATACCTAAAAGTTACAGATATAACTTTTGAAGTGGATGAACAAGGAAAAGTTACAGTTAAAAATGCAGACGGAAACGAAGTAAAGGCAAATGGAAATAAATTAACAGTAACAGATAAGACAAAATCACCAACACCAGAAACACCTTGGACACCAATGATACCTTCAACAAGAAATTTAAAGGTAACAAAGAAATGGTTGGGAACAAACGGAAATAAAATCACGGCACCTGTAGATAAAATAGAAGTTGAATTATATAAAGATGGAAAAGCAACAGGGCAAAAACTTGAATTGAATAAAGCCAACAGCTGGACAGGAGAATTTAAAGACTTAAAAGCATATGAATCAATAGAAAATTCAAAGGCTTATGAATACACAGTAAAAGAAGTAGGCGAAAATAACAATTCAATCAAGTTAGGTAACAAATTATTTAAGGTAACTTATTCCGGAAATATGAAAGACGGAGTAGAAGTGGTTAATACAGAAAGTCCTGCATTGTCACCTTCAATACCTTCTGAAAAACCTAAGAAGTCTAAATTGGCTAAGACAGGAATTGGAGCAAGTGCTTCAATTTATTCGGGAATTTTAGCTATATCAGGTGGAATAATGTTATTCTTGAAAAAAAGAAATCAAAAATAAAGAAACAAAAAAATTTTTTAATGGTAAATAGCAGGTCCTATTGAGACTTGCTATTTTTATATAAATTTTCAAAAAGAAAATTCAAACTAGTTATATTTGTTTTTTGATAGGTTTAATTGATAAAATCTTTACATTGTGATAAAATAATAGTAGAAAGAGTAGGAGAGTGATACTTTGGAAAAATTAGCAAAAATATATTTTGATTCATTTGAGTCATTTGATTTTGCCGGTTTGAGTAAGTTTTTTTTCGAAAATAGTATTATTTCTTATATTGTTGGAATTTTATTGATTTACATAGTTTTTAAATTATTAAAGTTTCCGTTTAAAATTTTTAAAAAGATTGTTGTGAATTCTGTAATAGGATATGTGATTTTATATATTTTAGCACTTTTTAAAGTTACTATTGTTCCATTTACCTATTTGAGCTACTTTTTAGTTGGTAGTTTCGGAACGGTAGGAATAATTTTATCATATTTATTTTATTCAATTTAAGGAGTTATAAGATGGGGTTATTTATTACTTTTGAAGGACCTGACGGGTGTGGAAAGACTTCAATAATGAATTTAATTAAGGAATACTACAAGAGTAATGAAAAAATAATTTTTACGAGAGAACCGGGAGGAACTAAAATATCAGAAAAAATTAGAGAGATTATTTTATCTAATGATAATTCTAATATGTCGCCACGAACAGAGGCATTACTTTATTCGGCAAGTAGAGCTCAACATATTGATGAACTTATAAAACCGAATTTAGATAAAGGAAATATTGTAATTTCAGATAGATTTGTTTTAAGTTCGCTTGCTTATCAAGGTGGAGGTAGAGAACTCGGAGTTGAAAATGTGAAAAAGATAAATGATTTTGCTATAAACGGAGTGAATCCGGATATGATTATTTTCTTTTATGTAGATCCTTTAACAACTTTGAAGAGAAAGTCTTTAAATGTAGATGCCGACAGACTTGAGCTTTCTGGAGATGATTTCCATAGTAGAGTTTATGATACATATATGGAACTTCTTGAGAAAATGAAAGACGAAAAAGTTTTAAAAAAAATTGATGCTACTAAAAGTATGTCGGAAGTTTTTGAAGATGTAAAAAATATAATAGATGAGAAATTGGAGGAATTGCTATGAAAATGATAATTGCAATAGTTCAAGATCAAGACTTGAACCCACTACAAGATGATTTAACTGAAAAGGGATTCAGAATGACAAATCTTGCTTCAACAGGTGGATTTTTAAGAGCTGGAAACTCAACTCTTTTGATTGGGGTTGAAGAAGAAAAGTTGGA
This sequence comes from Parvimonas sp. D9, assembly GCF_035282565.1. Taxonomy (NCBI): domain Bacteria; kingdom Bacillati; phylum Bacillota; class Tissierellia; order Tissierellales; family Peptoniphilaceae; genus Parvimonas; species Parvimonas sp. D9. The sequence continues at coordinate 71,658 of NZ_JAYKBM010000006.1, forward strand.
AGAGTGTTTGAAAATAATTGAAGAAAATTGTAAGTCAAGAGAAATTACGACATCTGTTTTGAGTGTTACAATGCCGGGCGATGCTTATATTCCTTTCCCTATGGAAGTTTTAGTAGGCGGAGCTACAATTTTTGTACTTGATGTTGTAGATTTTGTGAGAATGTAGGTGATTTTATGAAACTTATTTTAGCAATAATACAAGACCATATAGCCCAAGATGTTTTAAATGAACTTTCCGAAAATAAAATTAGGGCTACAAAACTATCTTCAACTGGTGGTTTTTTCAGAAAAGGAAATACAACTATTTTGATAGGTATTGAAGAAGAAAAATTGGATAGAGTTAAAGAAATGATTTTAAATATTTCAAAAAATAAGGAAACTGTTGATGATAAAACTGCCAATACTGTAATGTTTGTTCTAAATATGGATCAATTTATAAGGGTGTAGTTTATGAATTATACTCTTTTCAAAGAAAAGATTGAGTTTTTTGAGTTTTCTCAGAACTATATAGTTGAGGGAAGTGAGACTTTTTTAGATAGTGTTTCTAAAGAATTAACATTAAAGGTTTTAAATCCGGAAGATGATTTTAAAATTTTTAGAGAAATTGAAGAACAAACACATCCTGATTTGATGATAGTTGAAAGCGAAAGAAATAATATTTCTATTGATTCAATTAGAGAGATGATTAAATATGTTCAAAAACGACCTTTAGAGGGGAAATATAAGTTGGTTATCATAAAAGGAGGACAGTTTTTGAGAGCTGAATCATCCAATGCTTTATTGAAAACTCTGGAAGAGTCTTTTGACTATGTTATAATCTGTATTTTAGTTGATTCAAGATATAAATTGTTGTCAACTATAAGGAGTAGGTGCATATTTGTTTCAGAAGTAAATTCTTCAGAAAATTTTGATTATTCGGATTATGGGCGATTGTTGGATATTTTATCTCTCGCACTCAAAGGAGAATTTCTGGCAATTTATGATTCGAAAAATAAGGAATATCTTTTGAGTTTAAAAGAAGACAGAAATTTCATACCTTTATTGTATAATTTTTTTAAAGAATTTTATATTTTTTTAGAAACCGGAAAAGATGTTTCAAATGAGGATATTTTGAAAATATTTAAAAATAATATTAATTATGATAAAGATAAATTGTTAAAAATTTTGGATACGATAAATATTGTTAGAGAAAATTTATATAATAATGTAAATTTTCAGTTATCAATCGAAAAAATATTTATAACAATTTTAAGATAAATGGAGGTTTGTATGGAGAAATTTACTAATCTTATTCTGTTGATGAATGTTGACAGTAGTAAAAATTTATTTTTAATCATAGGACTTTTAAGTTTAATAGCGATTATAGCGGTGTTATTTATAAAGAAAAAAAATAAATAATATTAACTAGATATTTAACTGCACTCATAATGTATGGAGTGCAGTTTTTTGAAAGATATTTTTATAGAACTTTGTTCATTTGACTTTATTTCTTTTTTATGTTAAAATATACAAGAAGGCGGTGCTGTTATGAATACAAAAGAGAAATTAGTTATGATTAAAAGAGTTTTGGAAAACAACATTGGAAGAAAAGTATTGATTACTATAAGACGAAGTAAAGAAGAATGTGTTGAGATTAAGGGAGTAATTGGAGATGTGTTTACATCATTTTTTACTGTTGAGATTGAAACAGAAGAACATAAAATAAGAACTTGTTCATATTCTTACTTTGATGTTTTGACATCACAAGTGAGTTTAAAGGCAAGTTAATAGGAGAGATTGTTAGAACTTTGATTTTTCAAAGTTCTTTTTTTGAAATAAAAAACAACTGAAAATTTAAATAATATCTCAGCTGTTTATATTTTGAGTTTTAAAATTTTAAAATTTTAAAATTTTTTGTAAACTTTTGTAAATCATCGGAACCAGTATTGAACATACAATTATTTCGGGTATTCCGTTTGAAACGGCAACTCCAAATAAAAATTTTGCAGGATTGATTTTTAAAACTTCATATATTTGGTTCGAACAAAATATATATGCCATAGAAAGTACACCGAATGTATTTATCATTGTTCCTACCATACTTGCAAATACAACATTGAATATGTTTTTAATGTATTTTTTTACAAAGATAAAGGTATAATATGTCCCTATTCCTATTAATGCTCTTGGAAGTATTGATACCATAGGATTTATAAACATAAATGATAATGGACTTATTCCAGATAAATGTTGAAAAAATGAAAATAATCCAAAAATTAGCCCAACAAAAAATGATACTGTAGGTTTTTCTATTAATGCAATTAGAATTATTGGTATATGTACCGTAGTTATTCTAACCGGTCCCAATGGAATAAATCCTATAGGAGAAAGTGATAAAATAATTACAATTGCACTTAATATTCCAATTTTTGTAATGGATTTTGTTGAAATATTTTTCATAAGTTCCTCCTTGAATTTTTCATATTAAAGTCGTGTATATTATAGCAAAAATTTTATAAAAATTCTATAACTTTTAATATGTTTTGTTTTTTTTATGCGAATTTGGTATAATTATATTCAATGATGGATGTATTTTTGTAATAGTAGATTTTTATATAAATGGAGATATAATGAAAAAAATAACTTTGATTGCCACTTGTGCTTTTGGATTGGAAGCAGTTGTCAAGAGAGAAATAATTAAACTTGGTTTTGATGATATAAAGGTTTCTGATGGGAAAGTAGAATTTTTAGCAAATGTGAATGATATAGCAAAAGTTAATTTATGGGTTAGATGTGCAGAAAGGATTTTGCTCAAGTTAGATGAGTTTAAAGTTTTAAGTTTTGAAGATTTATATCAAGGCATAAAGAAAATTAAATGGGAAGATTTAATTTCAGTAAATGATAAATTCCCGGTAAATGCAAATAGTGTAAAATCAAAGCTTTTCAGTTTATCGGATATTCAAAAGATTACAAAGAGAGCAGTAGTTGACAGGCTAAAAAATGTTTACGGAGTTGAATGGTTTGATGAAACTTCAAATGCTTTATATTATATAGAAGTATCTATTTTAAAGGATATTGCAACTGTTACCGTTGATACTTCGGGAGAGGCTTTACACAAAAGAGGATATAGAAAGAGAGCAGGAGATGCACCACTAAAGGAAACTTTGGCGAGTGCTATGATTACTCTGTCTTTTTGGGAGCCGAATAGAGTTTTTTATGATCCGTTTTGTGGCAGTGGCACTCTTTGTATTGAAGCCTATATGATGGGCAGAAATATTGCTCCGGGAATTATGAGAAAATTTGCCTTTGAAAATTGGAATTTATTGGATAAAGATGCTTTGAAAAATGAAAAGAACAAGGCAAGAGCATTAATTGATTATGACAGAGATTTAAAAATTTTAGGTTCAGATATAGATAGACAGTCAATTTTAATAGCAAGAGACAATGCAGATATTTTAGGCGTAGATGATGAAATTTCATTTTTTATAAAAGATATGAGGGATGTTGACCTGTATAATGAATATGGCGTTGTTGTTACGAATCCTCCTTATGGCGAGCGTATGGGAAAAATAGCGGAAGTCGAACAACTTTATAGAGATTTTGGTAAAAAATTTAAGGAATTGGATACTTGGTCTGTGTATTTAATAACAAGTATAGAAAGTTTTGAAAATTTATATGGCAGAAAAGCGGATAGAAAGAGAAAATTATTTAATGGACGAATTAAAGTTGACTTTTATCAATTTTATGGACCTAAACCAAAATAGCAGGAGATAAAAGTATGTATATGGATAAATTCACACATTGGAATTTTGAACTGGTAGATTTTATGGAAGATTTAGTCAGAGTTTTTGATAAAACCGGGCTGATTGTCTATACCAACTCCAGTATGAAAAAATTTTTAGAAAATGAGGAAGGAAAATTTTGTGTATTTTCTGATGATGACATACATAGAAACGACCAAATTTTTTCATCTTTAAAATGTGTTGCACCAATTGGGCATAAGGAAGATGTGAAAACTGAATTGTTATCAGTTGGAGAAAGAGATTTTTTTGTAAAAAGTAGTCCTATTTTTGACGATAAAAATGAATATTGGGGCAGTATTGAAGTTTTTAGAGATATTACAGAAGAAAATAAAATTCAAAAAGATTTAGTAAAATATCAAGAAATGGTAAAGAATGATATGATTACAGCATCAGATATACAAAAGAGTTTATTGTCAAAATTAAGTCATACAGACGGATTAAATTTAGAATATAAATATATATCATCAGCACAGTTGTCAGGAGATTTTTTTGATGTTATAGAGTTACCAAATAATAAAACTTGTGTTTATATAGCTGATGTTATGGGACATGGAATCTCTGCAAGTATGATAACGATGTTTATAAAATTTTCTGTTAGAATGTTAGTTCATGGAAGAAAAATCGGACATCCTAGAGAAATATTAAGAGCTTTATCAAAAGAATTTTCGAAACTCAATTTGGAAATGTATTTTACAATATTTTTAGGAATTTATAATAGGGAAACTTGTGAATTTGAATATTCAAATGCAGGACATAATTCTATTCCGATTTTATTTAATAAGAATAAAAATGTACGTTTAGAATTAAGCGGATTGCCAATATCTTGGTTATTCCAAGATAGTAGATACTCTGTGGGGAAAGCAAAACTTTGTCATGGAGATTGTGTACTATTTTATACAGACGGACTTACTGAAACAAAAAATAAAAATAGAGAAGAATATGGAGAAGAAAGATTTTTTAATGTAGTAGATAAATATAAAAATTCACTTTCTGATAAGGAACTTTTGGACAAGTTGGTTGAAGATGTTTCTGAATTTAGATACGGAATTCAAGAAGATGATATTGCATTATTAAGTATGAGGATTTTATAATGACAAATAATTTTGAGCTGGATTTTTCAGAAGATTTATGCTTTTGTAATTATGAAAAAGAAGCTTTTAAAGCATTAGATTTTATTTTAAATAAAAATGGCTTGGGGAGTAAATTTTTAGGTTGGGTAACTCATCCGGAAGTTTATGACAGAGAAGAATACTCAAGGATGAAAAAACTTTCTGAAAAAGTAAAAAAGTCAGAAGTTCTTGTTGTTATCGGTGTAGGAGGAAGTTTTTTAGGGTCCAAAGCAGTTATAAAAGCGCTTAAACCCTATTTCAAACAAGATGGCTTAGATATTGTATTTGCAGGGAATAATCTAAGCGGAGATTATTTGAGTGAATTAGTTGAATATATAAAAGATAAGGACTTTTTCATAAATGTAATTTCAAAATCGGGAAGTACATTTGAAACGGCAGTTGCCTTTAGAGTTTTAAAAGGCGTATGTGAAGAAAAATATGGAAAAGAAGCAACAAATAGAATTATTGTTACAACTGATGCTGAGCGAGGATTGTTAAAGGAATTCAGTGATAGAGTTGGCTATGAAACTTTTTGTGTGCCAGATGATATAGGCGGAAGATTTTCAGTTTTAACAGCTGTAGGGTTGTTTCCTATTATGTGTGCCGGAATTGATACCGATGCAATTCTACTTGGAGCAAATGACGGGTTAGAAGAATATACTAAGAAAAGTTTAGATAATATTTCTTTAAAATATGCAATCATTAGAAATGCAATGTTTAAAGATAAAGAAAAGGAAATAGAATATTTAGTTGCTCATGAATTTAAACTTACATATCTTCAAGAGTGGTGGAAACAATTATTTGCGGAAAGTGAAGGGAAAAACGGAAAAGGACTTTATGTGGAAAGTGCTATTTTCACAAGAGATTTACACTCTTTTGGTCAAATGATTCAAGACGGAAATAAAATCACTTTTGAAACCATAATTGAAGTTGAAAATTTAAAAAATGATATTATTATTCCTCTTATTGAAGAGGATTTTGACAAGTTAAATTATTTAGCAAAGAAATCACTTAATGATATAAATAAAGTTGCAGTTACAGCAACGAGAAAGGCACATACAGACGGAGACGTTCCAACCGTCAGGATTAAGGTTCCAAAATTAGATGCTTATAATATTGGAAAATTAATTTACTTTTTTGAGATGTCTTGTGCCATTTCTGCATATATGTTAGATGTTAATCCTTTTGATCAACCGGGAGTAGATAATTATAAAAAAAATATGTATCAATTATTAGAAAAGATGTAAAGGAGGAAGAAAAATGTATATAAGCTATATGAAAGCTATGCTAAAAAAATGTAAAAAAACTCTTAAAGATTATTTACAGATTCAAGGAATACTTGTTCTATTAGCAATGCTTACTTCGTTAATTGCTGTGTATCTTATGAATTATCCTGGTAAATTTAAAGCCGGATTAATTATGGGTATTTTAGAAGCTGTTCCAATAATAGGGAATGGACTTTATTTGTCTTATCAAATTGTTATTAATTTGATTAATCACGAAGTAGTAATTTCATCTAATTTAGCGATATTGTATCTTACAATATTGTGCGTAAGATTAGTTTTAGAACCAATTTTATTAGGAAGAAAACTTAATTTTAGAATTGGAATTATAATCTTTTTAGCACTTGTTTCTAAATTTATTGGTGGAAATAGCGGCCTTGCCATAATGACTGTGATAATTTTTGTTTTGAATACTTTGATAAATATTAACGACATTTATTCTTTCGATCAAAAAAGGAAAATGAAAGAAAGAAAAGAAAAGAGACTTAGAGAAAGAGAACTTAGAAAAAAATATGATTATGAAAGTGTAGGAGATGACTATGATAATTAATAATTTTTCACCTATTGAATTAAAAGAAGCAAGAAAAATAGTAGATGAAGTCAAAGTTGAAGAAAAAATTGAAAAAGTGTATTTCAATGATGCTTTAGAAAAAGTTATCGCTGAAGATATAATTTCAAAAGTTAATATTCCAAACTTTGATAAATCTCCCTTGGATGGTTATGCTTTCAGGGAAGAAGATGTTGTAAATGCAAGCAAGGATAATCCCGTTGTTTTGGAAGTTATAGATGTTATAATGGCAGGAGATGTTTCTGAAAAGTCAGTTTCTAAAGGGCAAGCTGTTAGATTAATGACAGGAGCAAAAGTTCCAAGTGGAGCAAATTGCATAGTAAGATATGAAGATACTGAGTTTACTGATAAGGAAGTTAAGATTTTTTCACCAATAGGAAAAAACAAAAATATAATTGGTCTTGGTGAGGACGTAAGAAAAGGCGATGTAATAATTAAAAAAGGTACATTTATTACTCCAGCAGAAATTGGAGTTTTAGCTAGTCTTGGAATTCCTTTTATTAAAGTCTATAAATCCCCTACGATAAGCGTTTTCGCTACAGGAAGTGAGTTGCTTGATGTTACTGACAAAATGGAAGATGGTAAGATAAGAAATAGTAACAGTTATACTATTGAACAGCTTGGAAAAATGTATAGAGCTGATGTTATCCAATATGGAAAAGTTGATGATGATTTGGATTCTTTAGTTGATATGTATAAAAAAGCGATAAGAAATAGTGATATAATTATTTCTACAGGAGGGATTTCTGTTGGAGACAGTGATTTTGTTTTAACTGCAATGGATAAAATAGGAGTAAAGACTATTTTTACAAGAGTCATGGCAAAACCGGGTGGACATGTTTTCTTTGGAGAATATGAAGGCAAATTCATATTTGCATTATCAGGGAATCCTGCTGCATCTTTTATGAATTTTTATCTTTATGTTAGACCAATAATTTTAAAATTACAAAACAGAAACGCTAATATGCTTAAAGTTCAAAGTGAATTGCTTAACGGATTTAACAATAAGGCGAAAGTAAATAGGATATTAAGAGCAAATACATTCTACAAAGATGGGAAATTCTTTACTGAAATTGAAAAAAGGCAGGAATCAGGAGTTTTATCTACAATGGTTTCAAAAAATTCTATAGTTATCGTTCCAAGTCAAACTGAAATTTCTAAGGGCGAAATCATTGAAGCGGAGTTTTTATATGAACAATAGAGCAATTTCCATAGTTGGAGAATGTTCTAATGTTGGAAAGACAACTTTAATAAAAAATTTGCTAAAAATATTTTTTAAAGAAGGCTTGAAGGTTGGAGTCGTAAAACATCATCATAGAGAATTTGATTTTGATAGAGAAGGTAAAGACAGTTATATATTCTCAAAGGCAGGAGCAAGTTGTGTCAAAATGGTAAGTCCAAATAGAGTAATAACAGTTGAAAACCTAAATTATGAAGAATCATTGGATGATGTGTTAAAAACAATGACAGAATATGATTTTATTTTAGTTGAAGGATATAAATGGGAGAATTTAGATAGAATTGAAATCTATAGAACAGGCTATTCAACAAAAATAATTTCTGAAAAAGATAAATTAATAGCAATTGTTTCGGATATAGAACATAATTTGAATATAGATCGATTTAATCCAAATGAATACGAAAAAATTGCAGAAAAAATAAAAGATTACTTTAATATTTAATTGAGATGTAATACATCTCAATTTTTTTGCAAAATAACTAGATTTATAGATTTTAAATCAATGAAAATAACTTAAGAAAATTAAGATTTTACAATGAAAAAAAGTATTATAAAGTACTTGACAAATTAAAATAAATGATTTATACTATTTAGGTATCAAATATGCACCTTTAGCTCAGCTGGCAGAGCACCTGACTCTTAATCAGGGTGTCCAGGGTTCGAACCCCTGAAGGTGCACCAATTAATTTTTAGGTTATAAAATAAGCCCAGATAGCGAGAGTCGGTATAAGAGAGTAACCAAAGTATCGAGATGAAATTGAAGATATTTTGAGTTAATATCTTAGTCTAGTGCAAAGCACGAGAGAATGAGCTATCTGAGAATTGATATAAAAAAGTTATATTAAAGAACATAAAAGTTTTTAAAAAATTGAATATTATATGCCCAGATAGCGAAAAGTCGGTATAAGAGAGTAACCAAAATATCGAGATGAAATCGAAGATATTTTGAGTTAATATCTTAGTCTAGTGCAAA
>NZ_JAYKBM010000007.1:0-75373 GCF_035282565.1 Parvimonas sp. D9
TATAAACAATCTTCTTTCCCGCTTTGTATTCGTCAAGATCTGTAAAGCTTCCTGTCCAGTTATTTGCTTTTGTTAAAGTAAGTGTCTTGTCAGTTGGTACTCCATCTGCAATCAATCTGACTATTACACTGTTAGGTCTTACTCCGTCTTGGTCATTTTTGTCTTCCCAAGCTTTTGTTACTTTAATACTTGTTTTGCTAGGAGTACGTGAATTTTTAACATTATATCCATCTACAATTTTTGTATATCCTGTTACTTCTTCTTCATCTATACTGTATTTGATTAGTTTGCCTTTTTCATACTTATCAAGATTTTCAAAAGAATAAGTCCATTTACCTGTTGCATCAGCTTCTACTTCTTTTGTTTCTACAACTATAGGAGTTTCATTTTCAACTTGTTTAAGTAATTTAACCTTAATTTTTGTCGGACGCTTTCCGTCTTGGTTATCTTTATCTTCCCAAGTCTTTTCTCCTGCTATATTTACTTTTTCAGGTGTATGAGTGTTAGTAAGATTATAGCCATCCAATGAACCTACATAACCCGCTACTGAATCTTCTTCTATACTGTATTTAATTTCTTTACCTTTTTCATATTTTGGCAAATTCTTAAATTCATATTTCCAACCATTTGCTTTTGTAACATCTTTTTCTTCTACTTTACTTTTTATTCCGTTTACAGTTTTGTATAAAGTAACCTTAATACTTTCAGGTCTCTTTCCGTCTTGGTCATCATTATCGTTCCAAGTCTTTTCTCCTGCTATATTTACTACTTCAGGTGTATATGAATTTTTAATATTATATCCATCTACAGTTTTTGTATATCCTGTTACTTCTTCTTCATCTATACTGTATTTGATTAGTTTGCCTTTTTCATACTTATCAAGATTTTCAAAAGAATAAGTCCATTTACCTGTTGCATCAGCTTCTACTTCTTTTGTTTCTACAACTATAGGAGTTTCATTTTCAACTTGTTTAAGTAATTTAACCTTAATTTTTGTCGGACGCTTTCCGTCTTGGTTATCTTTATCTTCCCAAGTCTTTTCTCCTGCTATATTTACTTTTTCAGGTGTATATGAATTTTTAATATTATATCCTTCTACAGTTTTTGTATATCCTATTACTTCTTCTTCATCTATACTGTATTTGATTAGTTTGCCTTTTTCATACTTATCAAGATTTTCAAAAGAATAAGTCCATTTACCTGTTGCATCAGCTTCTACTTCTTTTGTTTCTACAACTACAGGAGTTTCATTTTCAACTTGTTTAAGTAATTTAACCTTAATTTTTGTCGGACGCTTTCCATCTTGGTTATCTTTATCTTCCCAAGTCTTTTCTCCTGCTATATTTACTTTTTCAGTTTGTCTTGTATTTATTATTTTAAACTCTGTTTCTGATGGCTGTGTGATAAAACCTGCATATCCATTTCCAACATCTTCTTCTTCAATTGAATAATCAATCTTTTTTCCGTCTTTGTATTCATCAAGATTGTCAAAACTTCCCTTCCAACCATTTTCTTTTGTTAAAGTAAGAGTTTTATTAGTTGGTTGTCCGTTTGCAAATAACTTAACTGTTATACTTTCAGGTCTCTTTCCGTCTTGATTATCTTTATCTTCCCAAGCTTTTGTTACTTTTACTTCTATTTTTGTCTTTTTATTCTTAATAGTTGTAATCGTTGCTTGGCCATCTATAATTTTTACCGGTATAGGCTTGTCATCACGCATATAACCGAGAGGTGCATCTGTCTCTATTATTTCATAATCACCTTGAGAAAGTCTTTCTGTTTCCGCCTCTCCTTTAGCATCAGTCACGATATTCCATACCTTGCTGGTATCTCCTTTTTTTATAATTTTAAACTTTGCATTTGCTAGAGGTTTATCAGTATTATCAGAATCTACTTTTTTAATTTTAATTTTGTTTGTTAAGTCACCACCACCTGAACCATTTCCTTCTGCAGATTGATAATAACTAGATCTTTCAATTGTTTCTTCTTTTGACTTAAATTCTGCTTTATTTTTTAATTTTAATCCTTTTTCATAAGTGGATTTGTAAAATAGATACCACTGTGTTGCATTTAACTTACCATCTGTGGAATAACCTTTGTCCTTTAAGAAATCACTCATTCTAAAGGTAAATTTTCGCATATCTTTGTCAAAAGTAATATAATTTTTCAATTCTTCATATTTAATAGATTTATATTTATCTCCACTTATATCATCTCCGGTACTATTAAACTCTACCTGTTTAAGTCTAAATGTATCCGGTTTATATTTTATATTTAAAGGCAATACTCCCGTTTCAGATGTGAGCTCATCACTAATAACAACATTTGCAAAAATACCCTTTTTAAAATTTAACCTAAGAACCCATTCCGCTTCATTTAAACCATCTTGAGTTTTATTCGCCCACTTTACAAAAACCTCATTATTACTTACATTTGGTTTTGGTTTAATATTATGATTATATGTCTTTCCATCAAAAGTATAAGATATAGTATAACTTCCATCTGATTTCTTAATATATTTAGAAACATTAAATGCTGAATCAAAAGAGAATTCACCCTTTATATTCTCATGTGTTTCTACATATTCATTAAAAGTAACTACAACATCAGCACCACCATTGGTATTAGGAGTTGCAACTAAATGTCCCAAAACTTTCCCGTCTTCCGTTTTTAAATCAAACTCTATTTTATGTGCCAATCTGAATTCTTCCGGAATTTTAATTTTGAAAAAATCTCCTTTTTTTAAAGTCTTACCATGTTTACTAGCATCCCATTTAATCTTTATTTTAAATGCCTCATAGAAATTAAATGTGCCGGTTGGATTTTCATTATTATCTCTTACTATCTTAAACTCTACTATCGTAGCATCAACCTCTTTTGGAGTTCTCATAATATCACGAACTTCAGTAATAAAAGTTTGTTCTTTTGATTTATTTCTTTCAGTGTCAGACTTTTTATCCTTCTCTATCTTTTTATTCTCACTCTTATTTTTTTCTAAAGTTTTTTCTGACATAGAATCTGTCTTTTTACCCTCTTTAGATTTAGTATTATTAGCTTTGATACCAGTTTTTATATCCACTTCTTTTTTTGTTTTTTCTATATCGTTTTCATTATGTTTAGAGCTATCAGTTAAACTCTTTTTGGCATCAGAGTTAATCTTTTTGTCAGTATAAACAATATTATTTTCATTACTCTTATTCGCAAAAGACACTTTTTCAAAACTAGGTGCAACAGTACCGAATAATAACACAAATATCATTAATATACTAATTACATTTTTTTTCACTATATTATCCTCCTTATAATTATTCTTTAAAATGGACCTTATATTTACTTTAATATTTTGATTATTTTATACAAGCAAACTTAAGTCTATTTTTAAAAATACCATAACACTCCAACTTATTCTCTCCTTATATTATATTTATTAGAAATTATAATTATGGTATAAAACTCGTGATGTTTTTTATTATACCATATTTTTTTATAAAATTCAACAAAATATGACGATAGAATTAAAAAAGCCATAAAACAAAGATTCTTCCTTTTTACGTCATCCCGACCGAAGTGAAACGGAGCAGAGAGATCTCATACTTTTGCTTTAGCAAAAGTAAATGTATCGTAGATACATATAGAACTTTTGTTTTTTATTTCTTTCAGACATACTATTATCCTTTTTACAATAAAAAAGAGATAATTTCCATTATCTCTGTACTATAATATTTTTTAAGTAGTCAACATCTTTTATTAATATTTTTTTCGTTTCAATCAACTCTATTATTCCTTTTGAATTTAGTTCCGCAAGTTTTCGGGTTACGGTTTCTCTTGTAAGCCCTGCAAAGGATCCCATATTTTCACGGCTTATATTTAATTCTAACAAAATTCCGTCGGCTTTTTTTATGCCGAAGTTTCTAGCCAAACTTAAAAGAAGTGATGCGACTTTTACATCTGCACTGTTTTCTATAAGTCTTGTTACTAAATCTTCTGCATGACGAATTCTTAAAAAGGATTCTTCCAAAATTTTTATTGTAACTTTTGGATATTTATTTATAATTTTATCAAAACATTCTCTGGAAAGAGAAATGACCAAAGTGTCTTCAATGGCTTGTCCATAGTAGATATAAGCTGTCTTTTTTATAAGATTAAGTCCGCCGATAAAATCATCTTTTTGATAGATATATAGCATTTGTTCAATTCCGGAACTGCTTATCGTAAAAACTTTTATTTTTCCACTTGCTATAATATACATTGTATCGGCTTTATCTCCGGGTTTAAATAAAAATGTATTTTTTTTGTATCTCATTATATTTAATTCATCTTTAAAAACATCTATTTCTTCAGTTGATAAATCAGAAAAAATTTGTAAATTTTGTAAATTAATATCTCTCTTTTTCATTTAAACCTCCTTAAACCATTTTGTAATTTTTATTCTAACATTTATTATAAATAAAATCAACAAATATTCATATTTTTTCGCTTAATGAAAAAACAGGTAAATTAATGATATAAAATTTTCCTGATTTTATTAAAAAAACCGAAAAAATATATTGACAAATATTTTTTTAGATGATAAAATTAATGAAAATAAATTTTAAATTTGAAAGAAAGAGTAGAAAATTGAAAGTTTAAGAGAGTTAGTGGTTGGTGTGAACTAATACGGAAAATTTTTGAAAATCATCTTTTACAAAGGATTCGTGAAATGAGTAAGGAATCCCGCAGTGGTTTGCGTTACAAAAACCCGACATTGTTAGATGTTTGAGTGTTTCATTTTTTGAAAAATTAAGGTGGTACCGCGGAAGTTATTTCGTCCTTTGTTCTAAATAGAACAAAGGACTTTTTTTATTGTGAAACAACAAGGTTCCCGGGTACCCACCCGATGCGAAGCATCGTGGAAGGGTGGGATTCTTATTGCGAAATAATTTACCACCATTTATATAATGAGATTATTTAAACAAAATGTCCAAGATTAAATTTTAGGAGGTTTTTATGAAAAACAATTTATCAAGAGAACAATTTTTTAGTGTGGCAATAATGCTATTCGGTTTATTTTTTGGAGCAGGAAATTTAATATTCCCTCCTCTATTGGGAAAACAAGCAGGTTCTGCAAGTTTTCAAAGTTTATTAGCCTTTGGAGTAACAGCAGTTGTATTCCCAATATTAGGTGTTGTTTGTGTTGCAAAGACTAAAGGTCTTTCAAATCTAGCAGGAAAAGTGGATAAATATTTTGCAATTATATTTACTACTATGATATATATGGCAATAGGACCTGGACTTGGAATCCCAAGAGCAGGAAGCCTTCCTTTTGAAATGGCAGTTGCTCCATTTTTACCAGAAAATGTATCAGTAAATGTGTCAAGACTTGTTTACACTTTTGTATTCTTTTTAGTAGCTTATTTAGTTTGTTTAAAGCCAAATAAATTAGTTTCAAGAATGGGAAAATTTTTGACTCCTGCTCTTTTACTTCTTATAACAGTAATGTTTGTTGGAGTTTTATTTAAAAATCCTAATGCTGTAACAAGTCCTGTTGGAGATTATGTGACTTCTTCAACTGTTAAAGGATTTTTAGAAGGATATAATACAATGGATACAATAGCAGCTTTAAACTTCGGTCTTGTAATTTCACTTGCAATAAAATCTTTCCAAGTTGAAAATGAAGAAAAAGTTATAGGTTATACTGTAAAAGTTGGTTTAGTTGCAGGTTCTTTCCTTTTTGTAATATATGCAATGCTTGCTTATATAGGAATGACAACATCAGGTTTAACTGAAAATGTAAAAAATGGTGCTGAAATATTAACAACAGTTTCACAATATGTATTCGGAAAATTCGGAATAGTTTTACTTGCGAGTATATTTACTCTTGCTTGTCTAACAACTTGTATAGGACTTATAACAAGTATAAGTAAATTTTTTAAAACTATGACAAAAGAAAAAGTATCTTATAATAAATGGATAGTATTTTGGACATTTTTATCATTTTTAGTTGCGAACTTCGGACTTAACACAATATTAAAAGTTTCAGTTCCCGTTTTAGTTGCAATCTATCCTGTTTCAATAGTTTTAATACTACTTGGACTTACAGAAAAATATTTTGGATATAATAAATTTACTTATAGATTAATTTGTTATACAGTAACTTTTATAGCTGTTGTAGAATCATTACAAAGTGTAAATTTAACTTTACCTTTTGTTACTAAATTAGTTTCAAGTCTTCCTTTTTATAGTTTAAGTCTTGGTTGGGTAATTCCAATGGTATTAACTTGGTTTGTAGGAATGAGTTCGAAACTTTTAGAAAATTGTAGAAGTACAGCGTTTAATAAATAAAATCTCGCCCTTCCTAAGTGCTCTACACTGCATGAACAAGATTAACCTTATTGCTTCACAATAATATTGATATAGATACTGTTTTGTGTTAAAATATAGTTCAAGAACTTTATAAGGAGGTTTTTATGGATGATATTTTAAAAATAAGAGGTCTTACTAAAATTTTCGGTCAAACAAGAGCCGTAGATAACGTTGATATGAATATCAAACGTGGAGATATTTACGGATTTATTGGAAGAAACGGTGCCGGTAAGACTACTTTAATAAGAATTTTACTCGGTCTTTGTGAAAAAAGAAGTGGAGAAATTGAACTTTTCGGTTCAAGTAATTTATTTGAAGGAAGAGATAAAATTGGATGTATTGTAGAAAATCCTGCAATATTTCCAAAGATGACTGCAAAGGATAATATAATTGCTCAATCCAAAGTTGTTGGAATTAAACTTAGTGAAGGAGAAATTAATAATTTACTTGAAACTGTAGGATTGGATTTTTCAATGAAAAAGAAAGCGAAAGATTTTTCACTTGGTATGAAACAAAGACTTTCAATAGCCCTTGCACTTGTAGGAAATCCTGAATTTTTAGTACTTGATGAACCTACAAACGGACTGGATCCGGAAGGAATTAGAGATATTAGAAACTTAATTTTAAAATTAAATAGAGAAAAAGATATTACTGTTTTAATTTCAAGCCATATTTTAGGAGAACTTCATAAATTGGCGACAAGATATGGAGTTATAGATAAAGGTAGACTCATTAAAGAATTTACTGCTAAAGAGCTTGATGAAAAAACTGAGGACGGTTTTGAGATAAAAGTTAAAGAGTCAGATGTTCAAAATACAGAAGAATTTTTTAAAGAAAATAATGTAGATTTTACATTTGATGGCGAAAAACTTAAGTTTATAATCTCTAAAGAAGAAAATTCCGACGAAATTCTTAAACAAATAACTTCAAAAGGAGTAATTCCAACTGCTTATGGCTTTAAGAATGTTGATTTGGAAGACTATTTTATGGAACTTATAGGAGGCAAACATGAATAGAGTTTTTAAATATGATGGTTTTAAACTGCAAAAATCAAAATTTTGGTGGATTTGTACATTAATCACAATGGCTTTGACTTGCTTTAGTATATTTTCAGCGTCAGCTCTTTCGTCAAAACTAGGGCAAAAATCTTTCTCTTTTTCTCAATATAGAATAATAACAAATCCTACAACTTTTATATTTTTGATAATTGTATGTATATTTATCGGAAGTGATTTTAAAACAGGAACGATTAAAAATGTTGCATCCAAAGGAATTAAGAGACCTGAAATAGTACTTTCAAAATTAATTTGGAATTTTATTTTAGCAATAGCCTTTATGATTCTTTCAGTACTTTCAGGTCTGATTGCCGTGATTTTATTTACAAAAACTTCAATAAAATCAGATGATTTAGTAGAAATTATAAAATTGACAGCTATTGCAATTCTTGCACTTTGTGCATTTGCTTCAATCTTCACTCTAATCAGCTTTATGGTAAAGAGTTCAGGAGCTGCTATTGCGATTTCAATAATTGTAAGTTTAGTTTTAAATGTATTTGTTAGCCTACTTGAAACGATATTTTTTAAATCAGGCAACTTATCAAGACTTTTTCCTTTTTTCATCTCAAATATAACAGGTGGAGGCGCAACACAAAAAAGTACTACGATTTTTATTATTGCAATGTTTGTTTGGATTATAGTTTGTTCAGTTTTAAGTATCTTGTTTTTCCAAAAACAAGATATAAAATAGTAAACAAAAAAGGAGTTTGGACTCCTTTTTTTATTGCGAAGCAACAAGGTTCCCGGGTACCCACCCGATGTGAAGCATCACGGAAGGGTGGGGTTTTTATTGCGAAGCAACAAGGTTCCCGGGTACCCACCCGATGCAAAGCATCGCGGAAGGGTAGGGTTTTTATTGCGAAGCAACAAGGTTCCCGGGTACCCACCCGATGCGAAGCATCGCGGAAGGGTGGGGTTTTTATTGCGAAGCAACAAGGTTCCCGGGTACCCACCCGATGCGAAGCATCGTGGAAGGGTGGGGTTCTTATTTACTTAACTATAATTTTATACAAGCCCTTTGTAGGACATACGATCAAATGTAAATGTATGGTAGATACATTTTGTGGATTTTTTCATAATAATGGAGCTTTAGATTTGCATAGTAATTTTATCCAACTATTTTTTAGTCCTTTGCAGGACTCACTATTATTTGTAAACAAATAATAGTATGAGATCTCTCCATTCCGCTAACGCTACAGTCGAGATGACGTGTTAGGGGCATTTATTCGCAAAGAACTTTAACGTGAATTATTTTATTTTACGGACAATGACTCCGTCAGACCTACTTTTGTTTATAAGTAAACAACGTTAGGGCTAGATTCATTTCACTCAGCTTCGCTTCATTTCAATTAAAATGACGTGTTAGGGGATATTTCTTTTCAAAGTATTGCGACGTGAATTATTTTGTTTTATATAATATATTTAAATATAATTATATGATTTTTTGTTTTTTTCTATTATATTTTTTCATAATATATTTATAAAGATAATTTGAAGTTTATCTACTTTTAACGTCCAGCCATAAAACGAAGATTTTTCCCTTATACGTCATCTCGACTGTAACGAAGCGAAGCTGAGTGCAACGGAGAGATCTCATACTTTTGCTTTAGCAAAAGTAAATGTATCGTAGATACATCGAACATAGAATTATCACAAAAAAAAGCAGATATTTTTTCATATCTACTTTTTTATACATCATTTTCCTATTTATATTACAATACTCCAGCCGTTTCCTAAAATCAAATTTGATATTAGAAAGGCCAATAAATTAGAAAGTATGACCATTGGAAATAGTATAAATATTATCTCAACAAATCCAAAAAGAAGGAAACCACCATCTCTTTGTCCAAAAAGTAAACTGTATAAATTGTACTTAAAGTAATACAAAGAAGTTTTTCCTTTACTATAATCCCCATACTTTTTAAAAAACCATATCCAAGCCATCTCTCTAATATAAACCATAAGTCGATAGGCTGTAGTTGCTGATATAATTATTCCGATAACAAATGTATATGAAAGAAAACTGTATTCAAAATACAGACGCGTTATTGTTATGTAAATAATCAAAACAATTTCTATTGTAAAAATCCATTTTATATATTTTCTCATTATAAATTTATTTTCAACTTTAGGTTTTTTTGCCAAAAGAATAAAAATAACTACTAAAACAACTAAAGCTATGGCTTTTACAATTCCCTCTAAAATATACATTAACTTTCAACTCCCTTTAAAATTGACCTATTGTTACTTATAGGATAAATCCGCTTCTATTAATTTCCCATTTTTTGCTTCTTCAGGTATTATTATTTCTTTAACTTCATTAATTTCAGAAAACTTTGCTGTAAATTCTTCATCTAAAGATACGGAAATAACTCTCTGTCCATCTTTAAAATATGCAAATTTAGCTTTTATTTCACATTCTATCGGCAAAAAGGTCTTTTTATCAATTATATATTTTACTTCAATTTTTTCAGGCAATAGCTGTTTTATTAATCTATCTATATCCGGTTGAATCAAGGTTGTAATTTTTGCCAAGACTTCCTTAACAGAAAGATCACTTCCTGAATAAGTAATTTCATAAAACAAGTCCTGTTCCGATACTTTGATTTTATTTTTAATAGAGTTTAAAAATTCTGTTACACTTTCAAAGTTTGTAAGGCTTATTCTACGGTTATACGATTGTCTAAACTTTTCGTTTATAGCCTTCTTCCAAGTGTTAGTTTCTACATCTTCTATATAGACCGTATCGTCTGTAATATAAAATATATTCTCTACCTTTTGTCCATTTCTTTCTTCATTACGACTAATTTTTACAATTGACGGATTTGTAGTTATGGAGCTGTTTAAAGTTATAATTGAATTTACATTTTTATCCGGATTTGTGAAATTTAGTTTAGTTTCTATTTTTGCATTTGTACTTTTTATTGATTTTGTGGCATTACTAATTTTATTAATTAAATCTTCATTTACAGTATTATCTCTATTAAACGAACAACCTACTGCTATAATAAAAAACGAAAAAATAGTTAAAAATACTAGAATTTTTTGTATTATCTTCATATCACACCTCCAAAACAAATGCTAATTACATTTTAATATATCTTTAATAAAATGTAAATATAAGTTTTGAAGCAAAAATGCAGACATTCAGTCTGCATTAAATTATTTTTCTCTAATTTCTTCAATTATTTTGCATTTTTTACTTCATCAGGAATTGCTATTTCTTTAACTTGGTTGATGTCAAAATAATTTGCTTTTATATCCATATCAAAGGAGATTGTTTTAGTTCCTTGTGAAACCTTAACTGTTGACTTTATTTCACAGTCTGTTGGATAAAATGTCTTTTTATCAACTAGGTATTTTATTTCAAGTTTTTCAATTTCCATATTTTTAAGAATTTTTTCTGAATTTTGTTGAGTTGAAATTATAGCTTTTTTCAAGGATTCTTTAGCTGAATCGTCAATTCCTGAATAAGTAACTTCATAATTTGAGCCCTTTTCTTCTACATTCAAATTCTTTTCAACAGATTTTAAAAGCTCTACCATATTGTCAAATTTAGCAATATTTTTTCTATCTTCAAATGCTTTTCTTAAATTTGCATCTTTAGCAGGTACCCACTGATTGTAAATATTTTTTATATATATCTTTTCTCCCAGCATATACATATTAATATCTCTACTTTGACCACCAGTTTCTACCTTTCCATCTACTTTTACGACAAATGGATTTTCAGTAGCTTCTGCGTCCATTGTAACAGTTGTAACTATATTTTTACCTGAAAGATTAACACTTAATTTGCTTTCCACTTTTGACTTCGAACTTTTTACAGATTTCGAAGATTCGTCAATCTTCTTAACAATCTCTTCATTACTCATCTTACTATTTGATGAACAGCCTACTGCTCCAATAGAAAGAGAACAAAGAGCAAGAGCCATTAATATTCTTTGTAATTTTTTCATAATTAACCTCCTTAGTCAATGTGTAACTATATAGTAATATATTTTTAATTGCCTTTTTATTTCATTTCCGGAGCATTTTTAACTTCATCCGGTATTTTTATCGGTTCAACTTTATTTATATCAGAATAAGTTAATTTCGTTTCTGAATCAAATGACACAGAACCTTGCTCTTGTTTAACAGTAGCTTTTATCTTTATCTCACAATCTACCGGATAAAAGGTAGTTTTATCAATTATATATTTTACTTCATAATTTTCAAGAGTCATATTTTCAAATGACTTTGCCAAAGTAGGTTAAATTGAAAGTGATGCTTTTTCAAGTACTTGTTTAGCTGTTTCGTCCTTTCCGGAATAAGTAACCACATAGTTTGAACCCTCTTCAACTATTGAAATATTTTTTTCTACAGCTTTAATTAATTCAGGAATAGTCGCTAAATTTCCAACATCTTTTTGTTTTCCGAAAACATTTTTGAAATTTCCATTTTTAATTTTATACCATTTTTTATCAAATGATGATTGAAAATACATATCTTCTTCATTAAAATACATATTGTATCCACTGGATTTTTGTCCAACTATAGTAGTCTTTCCTTCTAATTTAACTACAAGTGGTTCTAATGAAATTGTTGATTCAATTTCTGAATTACAAGTTGCTCCTTTTCCAAAAATATCACTTTTTACTTTGCTTTGAACTTTAACTTTTGTGCTTTTTACTGCTTTTGAAGCTTCTAAAATTTTATTTGAAAGTTCTTCAGCTGATATTGTATTTTCTTTTTTTTGATTATTATTTGTATTATTATTGTTATTATTGTTATTATCACTTTTTGATGAACAGCCTACTGCTATAAAAGAAACTGAGCAAATAGCAAGAGCCATTAATATTTTTTTTATTTTTTTCATAATAACCCCCTAAATCAATGTGTGTAAGTATATATTAATATATTTTTTTAAAAAAGTAAAGACTTAAAATATTCAAAAAAAATGCAGATAAACTTTCATTTATCTGCATTAAAATTTCTTTAATTAGCTTTATAGTCTTTTGCATTTTTAACTTCATCAGGAATTACTATTTCCTTAACTTGATTTATATCAGAATACTTGATTTTCATTTCCATATCAAATGATATAGTTTGACCAGCTTCTGAAACTTTCATTCCTGTTTTAATTTCACATTCTGTTGGATAAAATGTCTTTTTATCTATAACATATTTGATATCAAGCTTTTCTATTTCCATATTCTTAAGTGCTTTTGCTGCATCCGGTTGACTTGAAACCATCATTTTCTTCAAGGCTTCTTTAGCCGAATCGTCAACTCCTGAATAAGTAGCTTCATAATTCGAACCCTTTTCTTCTACTTTTACATTTTTTTGCATTATATTTAAAAGCTCTACTACATCATTGAAATTAGCTGAATTTTTACGTTTTTCCAATGTTTTTTTTATATTTTCATCCTTAACATTCATCCACTCTTTAGTATTAATATTTTGAAGATATATATTTCCTTCAGTTATATACATATTCATATCAAAACTTTTTCCAAAAGTTTGTGTTTTTCCGGTAATTTTTACAGTCAACGGTTCTGAAATTGACTCTGCTTCCATTGTTACAGATGTAGCAATATCTTTACCGCCAAGATTAAAAGCTACTTTACTTTCAATATTTGCTTTTGAACTCTTTACTGATTTTGAAGACTCGCTAATCTTCTTAACAATATCTTCATTACTCATCTTTCCATTTGATGAGCAGCCTACTGCTGTAATAGAAAGTGAGCAAATAGCAAGAGCCATTAAAATTCTTTTAATTCTTTTCATTTCAAACCTCCTAAATAAACGCCTACTTATATTTTAATCCCTTTTCAATAAAAAGTAAATACTTACAACAAATCACAACAAAATTTGTGTGTAAAATTTATTGTTCATTTATTTCATACACTTTTTTATTAGCCAACGCTTCGTCAATGAGTCTATCCACATCTAAAAGAGATAAACTGTTATTTATATCTTCAATCTTCGGTTTTGTTACCGGATGTTTTGGTAAAAACACGGTACAACAATCCTCAAAAGGTAAGATACTAGTTTCATAAGTGTCAATCATTCTTGCAATGTCAATGATTTCAGTTTTATCCATTGCAATTAAAGGTCTTAAAATTGAAATTTTAGTAGATTTATCCACAACTGTAATTCCTTGAATAGTTTGACTTGCAACCTGTCCAAGACTTTCTCCTGTAATTAAAGCGTGATAATTTTGTTTAATCGCAAGTTTTTCTGCAATTTTCATCATAAAAATTCTACCTAGAATAGTAATTTCTTTTTCAGGGCATTTGCTTGCAATTTCTTTTTGAATCGGTAAAAGATTTATGCTTGTCATTGTAAATTTTCCAACATAATTTGAAAGTATTTTTGCAAGGTCTTTAACTTTTTCCTCTCCTCTTTCACTTGTAAAAGGATAAGAATGGAAATGTATTGCTCCGATTTCCATACCTCTTTTGCCCATAACAAAACCAGCAACGGGACTGTCGATTCCACCTGAAAGAAGCAAAAGTCCTCTTCCACTTGAACCTATTGGAAGCCCACCAAAGCCCTTATATCTCTTTACATAAACATAAACATATTCTTTAACATCTACGAAAATTGGCATTTGTGGATTATGAACGTCAACCTTTAAAAGATTTCCAAAATTTTTAAGTACAACTCCTCCAAGATCCCTCGAAAGTTCAGGAGATTTTGGAGTAAATTTCTTATCAACTCTATTTACAAAAACTTTAAAAGTCTTTTCTTCATTTATCCCTAAATCACTTACTAAAACTCTTGTCGCCTCTCTTATGTTTTCAAGCTTTTTTTCAGTTCTTAAAACTTCACAGATATAGAAAATTCCAAAAACTTTTTTAATTTGTTCAATCATTTCATCAAAAAGCTCTCTATCTGCCTTTATATAGACTTTTCCCTGCTCCTTGTAAAATTCTTCAACTTCAAAATCTGCTATCGCCTTTTTTATCTTTCTTATTATTCTATTTTCAAAATCTTTTCTATTATCTCCTTTTAAAGTCAACTCTCCAAAGCTGACGCTAATTAAATAATCCATTATCTTCCTCTTTTCATAATCATTCTAATTTCATTTACATACTTTTCTAAATTTTCAATAAAAATTTTAATTTCTTCTTCTGTATTAAACTCTGAAAGAGAAATCCTTACAACTCCGTCATTATATTTATTATCAAGCCCTATTCCGTCAAAAGTTCTACTCTTTTTACCCTTACTACAAGCAGAGCCTGTTGAAATATAAATCTTTTCACTCTCCAAGAAATGTAAAAGCACCTCACTTCTGATATTTTCAAAAGCGACAGTTACAATATTCGGAACTCCGTCTTTAGTAGTTAAAAATTTGTGATTTTCTATTTTTGAAATGCCTGAAATCAGTATATCTCTTAAATTTTCCAAATGTTTTTTTCTATTCTCAAGATTTTCATACATAAATTCAGTAGCGACCTTTAACCCCATTATTCCTGCGACATTTTCCGTTCCTGATCTAAAGTCTTTTTCCTGACCTCCACCCAAAACAAAAGGTCTTAAATTTATATTTTTATTTACATATATTGCACCAATTCCCTTTTGAGCGTGAATTTTATGTCCACTCAAAGTTAAAATATCAATCTTGGATTTTTTTACATCAATATCGACTTTTCCGAAAGCCTGTGCGGAGTCAACATGAAAAATACATTTCTTATTCTTTTCCTTAATAGCTTTTCCAATGCTTTCAACATCTTGAATAATACCAAGCTCATTATGAACATAGGCTATTGAAACTATTTCAGTATTTTCATCAACGAGATTTTTTACACTTTCAATGTCGATATATCCTAATTCATCCAATTTTAAAAATCTAATCTCTTTTTTCTCTTTTAAAAATTTATAGACATTAAAAACAGAGGAGTGTTCAATCTCCGTTGAAACAATATTTTTTCCCTTTGCAGTTGAAATCGCTCCAAAAATTGCAGTATTATTTCCTTCTGTTGCACAGGAGTTAAAAAATACCTCTTCAGCCTTGCAATTTATATATTTTGATATAACTTCTCTACAAGAATTTATATCTTTAGAAACAGAATATCCGAAATCATAAAGAGATGATGGATTTCCGTAATTTTCTTTTAAATATTTTACCATAATATCTATAACTTCATCGCGAACTCTTGTAGTCGCAGCATTATCTAAATAAATCATAAAAACTCCTTAAAAACTCTTTTCATTAACAATATTTTAATATAAAATTGGGAAATAAGCAACTTTATTACTAAATAAGCATTTAGACGACTTACATAATAACTTTATTTTTTAGTCCTTTGCAGGACTTACTATTATTTGTAAACAAATAACAGTATGAGATCTCCGCAGTCGATTGTACTCAAATCAAAGATTTGAACAATCTTTGCGTCAGACCTACTATTGCTTGTAAACAAGCAAAGTTAGGGCTAGATTCACTACGGTCGAGATGACGTGTTAAGGAAAATTTCTATTTAAAGTATTGTGACGTGAGTTATTTCATTTTTATATACAACGACTCCGTCAGACCTAATTTCGTTTACAAGTAAAACAAATGTATCGTAGATACATAAAAGTAAAACTTTCTTGTTAAATATGACTTTAAGAGATTTGCATAATTATTTTATCCTTTTATTTTTAAGTCCTTTAATAAATATTTACAAAAAAACACAAAAAAGTGGTTACATTGTAACCACTTTTTAAATGTTGTTAATTATCTGTCTCTTCTCTTTTTACCTACAACTACTGTCATTCCCAAAGAGCCAATCGCAACTACAACAAATCCCAGAACATTTGAATCAAGATTTGTCTTTACAAGTCCTTTTTTATTTTTAGGAGTTTTTTGACCCGGTTTACCCGGTTGTCCAGGTTTACCCGGTTGTCCAGGTTGTCCAGGTTGTCCAGGTTCGCCCGGTTTTTGTGGATCCGGTTTTGGTTTTTCCGGTTCTTCATTGACTTTACCATAATCAACTGCATAACCTGAGAAGTGAGTTGTTGTAAATGTTACATTTTTATCGTCTTGTTTAAATTCGATATTTTCAAGTTCACCCTTGTCATTTACATAGTAAATAGCTTTTGCTGTCTTTCCTTCAGCTTTTACTATTGAAACATTGTATTCTCCCTTAGGAACGTCAACTCTCTTACAATTTTTATCAAGGAAGTAAATGTCGTATAAATCCGCTTCGGAATCTTTTAACTTATCAACTGAATTTTTATCTTTAACATCAGCAACTAAAGTCCAATCTTCTTTTAAATCATAACTTGAAACTGTAACTTTTTTATCTTTATCTGTTAATGTTACTAACTTCTTGATATTTACAGTCTCTTTAACTTTATCATTCTTAACTGTAATGTCAAATGAATCCCTGTCAACTTTGTAACCTTCAGGAACTTCTATAGTAACTTTGTATTTTCCGTTTGGAATATCTCCGTGGAATACTTTTTTATTAAACTTACTTTGTGTAAGATCAAATTTTTCTTTTGACTCAACATTTTCAAGAGTTACTTTTATTCCGTCAGGAAGTTTATCCAAACCTTCAAAAGCGATATTTACAACATCATTTATAGTTTCTTGTGCCTTAAAGATTACTCTTTTCGGTTTATTTTCTTCAACTGTAAATTTAATTGTTTTTGTTTCAAATTTTAAAGAATCATCACTTGTTTTTATTTCAACAGTATATTCTCCAACAGGTAGAACAGTCATTAAATCTCTGTGGAAATTAACTCCTGTAAGTTTTCCGTTATCATCCTTTATTGGAGATTCATATACTTTAGTGTAAGTTTTCAAATTATCTCTGTTAATTTCTTTTCCGTCTTTATCTTTGATTACATAAGTTGCACCTGCTCCCATATAGTTTTCAGGATAATCATTTATTTGTAATCTGATATTAACTTCTCCATGTCCTGCTTCAATCTTTTCTTCCTTTTGCTTTGTTTCAAAGACAAGATCTGTTGTTTTATCTTTTTCAGCAGTAACATCTTTTTGTTGTTCAGCTAAAGGTTCATAGATTTCCGGAATTTGATCGATATAGAATTTATAATTTCCCGGAGTCATATTTACTAACTCGTTAGAATATCTATAATTTCTCATCGGATTCCAACCTGTTCCATTATAAACATAAACATCTTCTCTCCAATTGATTTCAATCGGGAACATATTTAAGTTTTCAGAGCCTTCTATATGTTTTCCTTCAAAGTCTTTATAATTTGTTACTTTGAATATCGGTTTAACATTTGCTCCCAAATCTTTCGGTTTTATTTGAGGTGCAGAATATTCAGAGCCGTCTAAATTAAGTGATGCGATATTTCCTGCGTGGTCAAAAGTGTGAATATAGATATTTTTGTATTCTACATCTGCCGGAATTTCAAAAGTTCCATCCTCTTTAGCTGTTATCCACTTTGTTTCACCGTTTTTATCAATATATCTTAAAACAGTTTCTTCAACACCGCTTAAATTATCTGTGATTTCAGGTTTATAAATATTTCCTTCAACCTTAGGCTTAGCAATTTTTGGAGCGGTATTGTCGATTTTTACATCGAATTCCATTTTTTGTTCATTTTCAACAGCAGCTCCCGCCACTTCAGAGTTTGCAGTTACTACATATTTGTACGTACCCTCAGGAAGAGATTTTCCGTTTGATGTTCCATCCCAGTAAGTTTGTTCTATAAGATTGGATCTTGAAGCGCCATCACTGTAATTATTACTATTTTTATAAGCATAACCTGAACCGCTTTGGTAAACAAGATTTCCGTCTTTATCATAAACCTTAGCTGTAATATATTGTGAATTTCTAAAGAACATACCTTTGAATGCCACAAAGTCTTTGTTATTATCTCCATTTGGAGAAATTGCCAAATTATTTTTTGAAAATTCAAACTTACCTGCATCAAAGCCTAGAGGAATTTCACCTTTATTTCCAACAAAATTATATCTTACTCCCTTATTATCTGTCCATTGTTTTCCTCTTACATAAGGATTATTTTCGACAGTTACAAGAGATGTGAAGTTCGGTGTAAAGGAACCGTTTTGTTTCATATACATTGGAAGTTCTTTACTAAGATCAAAGTCATAAACAGATTTTTCCCAAAGTGGTACATTTGCCCATTTTCCTTTAAATCCACTAAATGCCATACTAACTTCTTTTGTATTATCTTTCGCATCTTCAAAGAATACAAAACCTTCTAAGAAATAACCGTTAGGCATTTGTTTGCTTAATTCAGCGTCAAATTTACTTGCATCAACAGTTATTTTAACATCTACTGAACCCTTAGCAGGTACAGTTATTTCTTTTCCTTGAATTGTTTCTAAAGTTTTTGTCTTTAAAGCAAATTTTCCCTTTTCAGTTTCATCAGTACCTAAAACTGTTTTATATTTTAAAGTTTTTGCTTCATTTCCAATATTTACAACTTTTAAGTTAATTTCAAATTTACTGTCAATATCATTTAACCAAGTTTTTGGATTATTATTACTGTCAAGCACATAAATATCGCTACTTGTAGCTTTTTCAACATTTATAGCACCGGCACCCTGTTTTCTAGGAGAAACATAATTTTCTGTTCCCTTTTCCTTAACAGGATCTGCTGTACTCATAATCAACGCTTTTATAATGTCGTATTCTTGTTCTCCCTTAATTTCAGAATGTCTTTTATTTAAACTTTCTCTTATAAGAGCTACAGCACCTGCAATATGAGGAGTTGCCATTGAAGTACCGCTCATAGTTGTGTATTTATTATTATTTATTGAAGAATAAATAAGTCCGCCCGGAGCTGTTATATCAGGTTTGAAAGTTCCGTCAGATGCCCAACCGTAAGATGAAAAGTCAGTTAACTGTCCACCATTTGCATAAGGAATCGCACTTAATTGTTTTGTAAACTTTACTTTTTTATCTATATTTTCAATAATTTTTTTACCCGCAGAGTTTCCTATAAATACAGATGGAATCTTGACATCTTTTGTTTGATCTCCAAATGCCATATTTATAATTTCTTCTCCACCTTGTTCGTGGTTGTAGATTATAACGCCCTTTGCACCTTTTTTACCGGCTAAAATAATCTTATCGGCAAAAGTCTTTCCGCCTCTTTTTACTAAGACCACTTTATCTTTAACTTCTTTTCCGTTATAGTCGGACTCTTCATTTCCAAGACCCGCTTCAACTACATCATAACTTTGTTCTTTTTTATCTGCATCTATAAATTGTTTAGCGGGGTCGGGATCTCCCTCATCGTCATAACCTTGGAAATAATCTCCTGATTTTAATACACCACTAACTCCTTCAATGCTGATTGTTCTAACTCTTTCAATATCAGTATACATAGCTGCAACAGTCAAAGCATCTTTTGCAACACCGGGACTCCCAACTGTACCATAGTCCGGATTTGTAACAGGAGGTTTATCACTAAACGCACCAAAATGACCGTCATTACCGGCTGCGATAGCTACGATAACGCCCATCTTTCTCGCATAAGCTATAGCTTTTTCCATAGCTCTACCAACAGATGCGATAGATCCGTTAGGAGCACCCAAACTCAAGTTTATACTGTCTGCACCAAGTTTTACAGAGTCTTCAACAGCCTTTGCATAAATATGAGTATATGTTGATTGTCCTTGGAAAACTCCCATAAAAATAAGTTGTGCTTCAGGAGCAGTTCCTATGATTTTTTCTTTTTTAGTTGTTCCGTCTTCTTTGTTAAATTCAGCTTCCATTTTAGGATTACCTACTGAAATACCGGAAACATGCATTCCGTGAGACTCTTCTCTCATTTCTTCTTTTACATTCTTTCCGTTTGTGCTGTAATTATGAGCGTAAACAACTTTGTCAGTTCTCCAACTACCGTAGTTAATTCCGGCTTCCTTCATCTTTTTATTCATAGAATCTTCAGTTGGATATTTTCCTTTTGTTACATCAGAAACTCTTAAGATGTCGTGATTTACATCGACACCTGTATCCAATACGGAAACAACTCTACCTTGTCCATTATATTTCTTTCTAAGTTCGTCTGTAACTTTCATTAGATTGTTTGAATCTAAACTTCTTTTCTTTCTTTTAGGATTAAATTCCTTTTCGGATTCTTTAACTGTAGGTTTTGAAAATTCATTTGAAACTTCAACGGATTCAACAGAAGCCATTTTTGAAATTTTCTCAATGTTTTTAACCTTAGTTTTTAAAGCAACTCCGGCAAATAACAAGTCATATTCATAATATGTTTCATAACTTATATCAGCTTTGTCAAGTTCAGCTTTAAAAGAATTGATTAAAGCCTTACTTTTAGCTTCTCTAGCCTTTTTTCCTTCTGCAGTTTTCAAACTGGAAAAGTCTGCTTTAGAATCCTCTTTCAAAACTACAATATAAGTTTTTTCCTCATTTTCGTCGGCTTTAATCTTATTTGCAGTTTTTGTAATTTTTGGAGCTGTATTAACTTTTTCATTAGCAAAAGCAACACTTGTGCTACCTAATAATAATGAAAACGTTAATAACAGAGTCAAAAACCTTTTTCTCATAGAAAAACCCTCCTTAAATATAAAAATAAATAAACCTATGCAGTATAAAGAATACTACTTTATCAGTATAACATATTTATTTTGTTTTGTATATACCGTTTAAAGTAATATTTTTTAAAAAATGATAATTTTGTGGTTAATTTTGTAAAAATTAAAAAATTTTTTAAAAAGCAATAAAAAATTAGGGAGTATTTTTTAAAATTTACTCCCCAATCTTAATTACTTAACCTAATATTTACATAAGAAATCTACAAATCCAAGTGTTTAATATGGTAAATGAAAGTCTATTATAATTAAATCCTTGATTTTTAATTTTTCAATTTCCATAATGTCCTCCTAAATAAGTTTTTATTGAATATTTGCCTTTTCAAGCATCGCTTTATAAAATTCCGAGCTTTTACAAAGTTCGCTGTCTGTCCCTACTGCTTCTATTTTTCCGGCATTTAGCAAAATAATTTTATCTGCATTTCTTATTGTTCTAAGCCTATGAGCAATTACTATAACTGTTTTTTCTTTTATAAGTTCAGAAAGAGCTTCCTGAATAAGACTTTCATTTTCGACATCGAGAGATGCTGTAGCTTCATCAAGCAGTATAATCGGTGCATCTTTCAAAATAGCCCTTGCTATTGATATTCTTTGTCTTTCTCCACCGGAGAGTCTTTGTCCATTTTCTCCTATTATAGTATCTATTCCATTCGGCATTTTATTTATAAAATCATCACATCTTGCTATTTTAGCCGCCCTTTTTATTTCCTCATCTGTAGCATTCTTTTTCCCGATTTTAATATTATCTTTTATGCTTGTATTAAAGAGGATAACATCTTGAAATACTATGGAAAAATTTTTAAGTAAAGTTTCCGGATCAACCTCACTTATGTCTTTTCCACCTATCAAAATTTTTCCTCTATCTATATCCCAAAATCTTGCAGCAAGTTTTGCAACTGTTGTTTTTCCACTTCCGCTTGAACCGATTAAGGCTGTGATTTCACCTTGCTTTGCGATAAAACTAACCCCATTTATTACAGAATAATTATCATATCCAAAATAAACATCTTTAAATTCAATGTCATAATTTGTAATTTCCATATTCTTTTTGCCCTCTTGAATAGGCATAGTTTTTATTTCCTTTATTCTTCCAACCACAGCATCAAGCATAACTATCATGGACATAAAAGTAATTATTCCCTCTATTGGTAGATAAATACTTGTTGTCATCATTAAAAATGCAATATAAACCAATATATTTATCTCCCCTGCAATAAGCATATTTACACCAACAACAGCAACACTTATAATACCAAGCTTTAATATTGCAGTCGCTATTCCTGTAAGTGTTCCTGCAACAATTTCACCTTTAGTTTTTTGTTTTGTAGACATATTTAATTTTTTAAAAAAATCTTTTAGCATTTGTTCTTCTAAATTATAAGATTTTATTTGCTCTATCTGCTCAATCTTTTCCTGCAAATTATCAAAAACCTTACGATTATCATCTATCCAGTTTTGCACTACTTTTTTCTGACTTTTTCTTGATAAAAATATTATTAGAAGTGAAATCGGAATCACCCACAATGCTGCAAAAGCCAATTTTGGATTATAGATAATAAGCATTAAAGCAATAACACCTGTGGAAATAGCAGTTGAATATATATGAGGAACGGCATGTGAAAATATAGTTTCATATAAGTTCATATCATTCATCATTGTTTCTGCAAGATCTGCCAAATCTCTTTTTCCAAAATAAGAAAGAGGCAGTTTTTTTAATCTTTCTGCTAAATCAATCCTTGAATTTGCACTCTCGTTATATACATTTGTGTAGAGTCTTACATAATCCCACCTTGCAACTAAAAACATTAATATCATCATTACTATAATTAATATAAGATAATGAAATAAAGTAAAATTATAACTTTCAATTCCCTTTAAAATGCCTATATACTGAAACAAAAACATAAAGGCAATCATTGGTGCAAATAATTTTGTTAAATTAACAAAGGTATGTGAGATGATTGCTTTTTTTAAATTAATCGCTCCTTTTTCAGACATAGCATATCGCTTCATAAAATAAGAAACCATATCTTAACCTCCTATCTTCCAATTTACAGATTTTTGATATTCATCCCAAAGCTTTTTATAATGCCCATTCATATTTATTAAATCTGAGTGCTTACCTTCTTCTACAATTCTACCTTTTTCTATAACAAGTATCTTGTCCACATCTACTACAGTAGATAATCTGTGGGCAATCATTAGCGTTGTCTTGTTTTTTGATAATTTTTTAAAAGACTCCTGAATTAGATGTTCATTTTCAGGGTCCGCAAAAGCTGTAGCTTCATCTAAAATAATAATATCCGCATCCTTAAGAAAAGCTCTTGCTATAGAAAGTCTTTGAGCTTCACCACCTGAAAAATATGTGCCCCTCGTTCCATAAACAGTATCAAGTCCATTTTTCAAACCTTTAATTATCTCTTTACAGCCTGAATTAATCAAAGCATTATCTATTTCTTCATCTGTTGCGTCGGGTTTTGCAATTAGAAGATTATCCCTTAACCTCATCTTAAACAGTTTGGAATTTTGAAAAACAAAGGCTATTTTTTTCATCAAAGCCTCTTTTTCAAAATCTTTTATATTAATCCCGCCAATTAAAATTTCACCTGATTTAATATCATAAAATCTGGCAGCAAGCCTTGCTATAGTGGTTTTACCACTACCCGACATTCCAACTAAAGCAACTTGTTCTCCTCTTTCTACTTTAAAAGAAATATTATCCAAGACATTTTCTTCACCATAAGAAAAACTTACATTTTTAAACTCAATTCCCACATCAGAGCTTGTCTTATCTCCATAAATAAAATCATCATATTCAAGTATATTTTCAATTTTGTCCAGAGCAAGCTCCGCAAAATAACTAAATTGTTTAATTGTCGCCGTTCTCATAATAAAAACGGCAAATATCGGTCCTATCAGAAAATAAATAACAGAATTTGCAACCACATTAGCTAAGTTACCATTAAATTTTATTAACAATAAAGCTACAGGCACTAAGAAAAATGCTGTCGATGTAGAAATAGTCCCAAACCATGACATTTTATTCGTGTAACTCATAGTAAGCTTGAGCACAAGATCTTTTATTTTGATAATTAACGAATATAACTTATCAAAACTTTCAATACTTTGTGCGAATGTTTTTACCACCGGAATTCCCCTGACATATTCTACGGTCTGAGAAGATAAATCGGAAAGATCTTCGTAATATTCTTCTTTCATTTTCTTTGTTTCGGATGTCATCATTGATGACATTAATATCATGCCAATAATTATCGGCACCATACTTACAAGCCCCAATTTCCAATCAAACATAAAGAAAAATACAAACAGAACTATCGGTGATATAACTGTCATTGCCATATCAGGAAGTTGATGTGCTAAGAAAGAATGTGTTTCAGAAGCTCCGGATATGATTACTTTTCTTATTCTTCCACTTTCTTTATCATCAAAATATCCAAGCGGTTTATTCATTAGTTTTTTTACCGAGCTCTTAATAATATTATCTTCTACTTCAAACGCAAAAACATGGGATAAAATGAGACCTATAAGGTATATAAATAAACCTAATCCCGCAAATGTTGCTGCATAAATCGAATTTTCCCTCACATAGACAAAATCTACAATTTCATTTAAAATTAAACTATTTACAATCCTATGAATAAAAACCATAGGCATCAAAACCATAATACCTGAAATAGCAGACATAATCATAGCGACATAAAGCAAAATACTTTTCTTACCGGCATAAGGCATTAGCCTTTTTAGTATTGATTTTTTCTTATTCTTCAATGAATAACTCCTCCTTTTCTTTAAATTAAACAAGCTTTATAAATATCCTGTTTGGACTGACTATAAAAATTGGTATTTTAAAAATTTTTAACAGTATATAACTCTTTGATTGTTTTTATCTTATATTTATTATATAATAAATGAGAAATTCAATCAATTAAGCATAGTTAACTATGTCTATTTGGAATAATGTCTATTTGGGATAAAAATTACAATGGAGGTATATATGAGCGACTTTTACAACTTTGTTAAAAACTTTTTTTCTACAAATGAATGTACTGATAATACAAAATACTCCTCTGTAGGGCATACATTTTGTTTCAATACAGAAGATGCAGAAGGCATATATTGGTTTTATGAAGGTAAAAATTTTACAATTGATATTCACGATGTTTTCATAAAAAAAGAAATTATCCACACAAGTTTTGCCGGTTTAGATAATTTCTATTCCCTTTACTCATCTTATTTAGTTACAGCAAATGGAGAAAGTTTTAATCCTTATCAAAATCTTTCTTCAAACTCACTCTATGTTATAAATACAAAAAATTCTAAAAACTATAGATTTATACTACATAAAAACTCTCCCTATCTAGGAATAGGTATAAATTTCAACCAATCTATGATAGAAGATTGTCTATCCTTATATAAAAACAAAATTTGTAACTATGAAAATTTATTTTTCAACACTAACACAATTATAAACAAACCTTTGGAAAGAATTGCAAAAGATATACTAAATTGTAAGATGATATCTCCTGCTGCTGAAATTTTTTTTGAATCAAAGGCAAAAGAATGGCTTAGTATAACAATAGATGCATTTCTAAATAAGTACAACAATCCAATATCTATCGCAGATGATGAAGCTTTGGAAATTGTTGCTAATTATATAGATGATCATTATGTAACCTCAATTTCACAAAAAACTTTAGAAAAAATATCCACTATGAGCGGTACAAAACTTAAAAAATTATTTAAACAAAAATATCAATGTACAATTACCGAATACACTCAAAGACGCCGAATGAACATGGCAGAAGTTCTTCTATTGAACTCCTCCCTTAAAATTCAGGATATTGCTGAAGCGGTGGGGTATTCTTCTCATAGTAAATTCAGTACTTGTTTCAAAAAATATAAAGGAATGTATCCAAAGGATATAAAAAAATATAATTCTAAAAAAACTTCCCTTTGATTATGTATGTACCAAAAAAATTATAATTTCATTGGGTGGATACTTGGGAACCTTCTTGCTTTGCAATAATTATATCAAATGATACAAATACCACGTCAAACTCACTTTGTTTGTTTACAAGCAAAAATAGGTCTGACGAAAAGATTGTTCAAATCTTTAATTTAATCACAATCGACTGCGAAAATCTCATACTTTTGCTTTAGCAAAAGTAAATGTATCGAAGATACATAACAACAACTTCCCCACAAAAAAACCAACGGAAACCCGTTGATTTTCAACTTTTTACTATTTTAATCTTATATATTTTGTAGCTCTACCTATGCCCTCTCTTTTTATTTCTCCATCATCTACCAATTTCCTTAATGAACCCTCGATAGAACTTAGACTTAGATTTGGACAAAGCTCTCTAATATCTTGTTTTGTAAATCTTCCCATTTTCTGTGAAATTGCCTTTCTTACAAGCTCTATTGCAGGAAGCTTTTCTTCCACAATAGAAAATCTATCTTCAAAATCCTTATATCCTGCAAGAATAATACCTAATAAATATTTCATAAATGGTAAAATATCCTCATTTTCTTCATGCCAATTTAATCCTGATTTTTGAAGTGCTTCATAATAAGCCGATTTATCCTTTGCAATCAAAGCCTCTAAAGATATATATTTACCTACATAAAAACCGCTTCTATAAAGTAAAAGTATTGTAAGTAATCTGCTCAATCTGCCATTTCCATCATTAAATGGATGAATACATAAAAAATCGTGAATAAAAATTGGAATAGCAATAAGCGGATCTATATTGAAATTTCCAATAACCTTATTGTATTCATTACAGATATTTTCCAAAGCTTCAGGTGTTTCAAAAGGTGAAAGAGGTGTGAATAAAATTTCTGACTCTCCATTTGAATAATTTATAGTAATATAATTTTGAATATTCTTAGTCTTTCCTGCAAGTGGATTATCCATATATTTAAACATTATTTTATGCATTTGCAAAATATAATTCTTTGAAATTGAAATGACATCAAAATTTTCGTGAATAATATTAAGAACATCTCTATACCCAGCAATCTCCTGTTCATTTCTATTTCTTGGAGTCGTCTTTTCTTCAACTAACTTTTTAAGTCTTGCACTTGTCGTAACAATTCCCTCAATCTCATTTGAAGCCTCTGTACTTTGAATCTTTGCAATTTCAATAAGTTTATTTAATTCTTCAGGTCTTTGCTTTAAATATAATTCCTGTTTTCCTTGATACTTATAAATTGAAGCAACTAAAGATAGAATTTCAGAGTCCCATTTTTTATCTTTAATTTTGGAATAATTAAAATTTCTCATTGAATTTCTCCTTAAAATAATTTTATCCATTAAAATATACCATATTTTAAGGGATAAATCAATATTTAAGGGCAAAATTGTTTTTATAAAAATTAATAAAAATAATTTGAAGTTTTTTTACTTTTCACGTCTAGCTGTCAAACAAAGGTATTTCCCCTTATACGTCATCTCGACTGTAGCGGAGCGGAATGGAGAGATCTCATACTTTTGCGTTAGCAAAAGTAAATGTATTGAAGATACATCATAATACTGAATTTCGCTATTTTTTATCAAAGCAAAATAGACTATAAAAGTTATTATTTTAAGAATTACGGGGCTTTATGAGATCTCCAGAGCAATTGTATCTAAAGATACAATTACCCCGTCAGACCTACTTTTGTTTACAAGTAAACAAAGTTAGGGCTAGATTCGCTTCGTTTCGCTTTGCTCAACTCCGGTCGAGATGACGTGTTGTGGGAATTTCTTTGCAAAGTACTATGCCGTGAAACATTTTGTTTTCTATTATATTTTAATTTTCTCAAAAAAACCAACGGATTTCCGTTGATTTTAGTTAAAATTTATTTACTTTTATCTGCTATCTTATAAATCAAGCAAATATACAGTCTCTGGACTTATTACACCATTTTCAGTATGAATCATCCAATCACTCACATAATCTATAGAATATATCCCCTCATCACCTTCGTGTAAATTAGGAATATTATAAGGCTCTTGAGTCAATCTTGCCTTAAAACTATCTCCTTCCATATAAAGAGCCTCAAACCAAATATGTTCACGATTTTTACTATCCAAATTACCTTCTTCGTCTATTGTTTCAAGACCTAACTTAATAATAATGCCAATATCTTTGCAGTTTTGTTTTTCCTTAAGCATTCTTTCGACATAAGAAAATCTTTCTCTCGCCAAAGAACTCATTCTAGCAGTTTCTTCATTGCTTAAATAAAATATAGGATTATTCTCCAACTTTTCTGTAAACTCTGAAGGCTTTCTCAAACGCTTTTTATTAAAATCCTCTTCACTTCCATAAAGGAAAAGTATATTTGTTTTAGAATTATGAGAGTCCTTTCTATCTTCAATACCTCCGAGAATATCCTTAGGATAATACTTCAAAGAATTTATCCATTTTTTTGATGTAGCAACTATTGGTTCTCCATCATAAAAAACTCCCATATTTATAGTTTCTTCACCAATTTCATTTCCATCATCCTCTTCAACAGGATTGTTTTCATCTAATAATCTACAAGCATAACTTGAAATTAAATCATAATGTGTTCTGGAGTCGTCCTTATTTGAACCCAAAATCTCAATTTCATGTAAATTACATCTACACAATCCATGTGTATGTAGCCACACTTCATTTTCATCATAAACTGCTTGAACAGTATATAAACTTGTAGGAGAAGGAAGTACATTTGATTTAGCTGCTAATTCAACCCATTTTTTATTTAATAGTCTTTCAGCACTTTCATCACAAAGAGCAACCATTTCCGGAATCATAGCATAGATAAGCTTAAGCTGTAAATGATAACACTTTTTAGGATTACCTTCAAACTTCATATAAACATTTAAAGCTTTCTTTACATTTAAAATTTGTTCTTTTTCCTCTTCTGTAAAATATTGTAGTTGCCATTGATACATTTCTTCTGTATAAAAATCTCCAACATAAAATCCTACATCATATTCTACTCCATCATATAATATAACAAGTTTTCCTGGTAAATCTTCACTTGGCATAATTTTTTCTTTAATTTCAATTCCATCTATGGCTTTAATATTATCAAAAGTATCTTCAGTAATTGTGTAATTTTCAGGTGCTAAAGCCAACATATATGAAAATTCTTCCCAATAAGCAAGGGGAGCTTCTTTAATTAAAGTAGGAGAATACTCTTCATTAGAATGCTCTTCATTTTTTTCCTTTGAACCATTAAATAATCCATTAACAACCTTTTTAAAAAAACTCATTATTTTTCTCCTTTTATATTAATACAATCAATGTCAGTATATCATAATAATTGAGTAGATTCAATATTTTTTCGTATTAAAGATATTGTAATTTTATAAAATTATTTTTCGTTTTCATTAGCTTATTTACCTTTCACGTCTAGCTATTAAACGAAGGTACTTTCCTTATACGTCATCTCGACTGTAACGAAGCGAAGGTGAGTGTAATGGAGAGATCTCATACTTATTCTTGTTTACAAGAATAAGTGAATGTATCGTAGATACATAATAATATTGAATTTTCCTAATTTTTATCCAAGCAAAATAGACTATAAAAGTTGTTTTAAGAATCACAGGGCTTTATGAGATTTCTCCACTCCACTCTACTTTGCTACGCTTCGTTTCGTTCCGGTCGAAATGACGTGTTGGGGGCTTTCCTTTGCTAACTGCTATGACGTGAATTATTTTACGTTATAAAATTACTTATTATTTTTCGAAAGTTTATTTACTTTTAACGTCTAGCTATCAAACAGAAGTTCTTCCCTTATACGTCATCTCGACTGTAACGAAGCGAAGCTGAGTGCAATGGAGAGATCTCATACTTTTGCGTTAACAAAAGTAAATGTATCGTAGATACATAAATTAAGAAAAACTATTCAAAATTTCTTTCAGAAATACTATTGCTTGTGAACAAGCAATAGTTGAGATATTCAGGCTAATTTTATCTAACGATACAATTAGCCCGTCAGACCTACTTTTGTTTACAAGCAAACAAAGTTAGGGCTAGATTGACTGCACTTCGCTATGCTACGTTCCGCTCAAGATGACGTTTTGGTAGCCTTTTTTCACATAGTATTATGACGTGAAATATTTTACTTTACAAAATTATTTATTATTTTAATCAAATGATTTTTTTCATTGACTCTTTATAATCAGCTTAGGAATATTAAAAAATTTAACCACCTTGTGAGTCATATTTATTTACTCCAATTTTGAAAGCAAAATTTGCAATGCTAAATAAAACTGCTATCCAAATAATTTGCATTAAAAACACATATAAAATATCTCCTGACTTTCCTTGTAAAATCATTACCGGATAATAATATATATAACTTATTGGTAAATAATTTAAAAATTGAAATTTCTCAGTTAATAAAAATAACGGAATCATCTCACCACTAAAAATCTGTATTACTATCCATACTATATCCCTAAGACTTAAAGTATTCTCAAACCAAAAGGATAGAATTCCAACTATTTCAAATATGAAAAATAAGATTGTAAATCCTAGCAATGCAGAGATAAAAAAGTAAATTATGTTTAAAAATATTAATTTTTCACCTGTTTGCAAGAATAAATTTGCTATCATTATTATTAAAAATCCAAGTGGAAATGAAATAATAAAATTTGCAAAATTCTCAAAATATTTTTTCTTAATATATGAAATGGGAAGTAATAAGTATCTATCCAAATCACCACTTCTTATATCTTCATACACATAATAACATACTGTTCCGGCAGGCATCATTATTGATTTTAATATCAAAATTGAAATGTAATACATTATAAAAAACGAAAACTTAAATTCTCCCAATTTTTGATATTCATTTAGCCAATAAATCATAAAAATATAAATCATTATTTGAACGGGAAGCGTTGAAATCATCATAATTACATTTAGAAAATATTCTTTCATCTTCTTTAATTCTAAACTTATCAAAACAAAATATTTTTTCATTTTAGCCTCCATTTGATGTATATTTTAATATAGCTTTCTTGTGTATAAATTCATATAACAAGGCAAAAATTATTAAAATAATAAGTTCAAAAACCAAAAATTTAAAATTATCTGCCCTTCCAAAGAAACACATTGTAGGATAATAAGAAATTAATGACATTGGTATAACATAAGTTAAAATTATTTGAATGAATTTTGGGAAAATTGTTAAAGGATAATTTTTTGTAATATTTAAACTGAAAATCAACTCACGTAATCCCTCAAATCTATCAATTAAGAAAGATAACATTGTAAGGCTTCCATAAAATAAGTTAAGTATTAAAACTCCGATAGCTAAAAAAACAATAGCCATTAAAAAATTAAATATACTAAAACTTATTTCATAAGCAAAAATTATAACAAAGAAACCAATAATAAACATTAAAAATTGTTGTATCATATAGACTATCGGTATATTTTCAATTAAAAATAAGAAAATATCTCTTCTTGGAAGTATAAGGTATTTATCATAGCTTCCATCATTTATACAATAAGGCAAATCCCTATATCCAAAGAAAAATCCACCCAGCGAATCTGCAAGCAAAGCAAACATATTTAAAACCATAATTTCTTTTATTCCATAAAGTCCTATTTCTCCAAAGTTGGTAGTTAAAACTAACCAAAATAGTAAATTTAGAACAATACTAAGTAATGCGTATATAAAAGTCATAACGGTATGAATTGGATATATAGTAACTAATTTTAGAGAGTTTTTAAGTGAAATTAAAATTAATTTTCTCATCTCTTATTCTCCCCGTAAAATTTAATTAACAAATCTTCTAAAGACTCATCAGAAATATTTATATCTGAAACCGAATT
This sequence comes from Parvimonas sp. D9, assembly GCF_035282565.1. Classification (NCBI taxonomy): domain Bacteria; kingdom Bacillati; phylum Bacillota; class Tissierellia; order Tissierellales; family Peptoniphilaceae; genus Parvimonas; species Parvimonas sp. D9. The sequence goes on from NZ_JAYKBM010000007.1 coordinate 31,782, forward strand.
TTTAACCAAAAATGATACAATTTCATTTACTTTATCTGCAAGAACAACAAGCTCAATCTCATCTCCATCAATCACTTTTTTTGAAATACTTTCCAAATATTCCATAGAAATATTATTCTCATTTTTAAATCTAATAATCTTATCGGACTTAACATTATTGAATAATTTTTTATCTCCGTCAAATACGATTTGACCATTATCCACAATTATTAGCCTACTGCATAATTTTTCTATTTCATCAATATTATGTGTTGTTAAACAAATTGTAGTATTCGAGTTTTTATTGAGATAATCTAAAAATGAAAGTATTTCATTCTTAACAACTATATCAAGACCTATCGTAGGTTCATCCAAAAATATAACTTTGGGATTATGTAATAATGATGCACAAAGTTCACATCTCATTCTTTGTCCAAATGATAATTTACGAACAGGAGTATAATATAGTTCCTTTAAATTCAGAATTTCATTATAATAATCAAGTCTTTCCTTAAAAGTTTTATCGTCAATTCCATAGACTTCCTTATAATATTTCAAAGAATCCTTAACAGGTATATCATAAAGCAAAATTGATTTTTGCCCCATAACAACACCGATACTTTTCAAAAAGCTATTCTCTCTTTTACATGGTACAAACCCATTAACCCTTACACTTCCACTTGTAGGCTTTAATACTCCGGACATCATTTTCATTAATGTACTCTTTCCTGCACCATTTAATCCGATAAGTCCAATTTTTTCTCCTTGATTAATAGAAAAGGAAACTCCTTTTACTGCATTCACAATATTAAAAGGTTTAAATAATCCCTTTCTAATATGATAATTCTTCGTTAAATCTTTTACTTCTATCATAACATTCCCCATCAAAATATTTTTAAAGTACTCTTTGATTTTTTTTTAATAAGATAACTTACTATTGAATTTGATAATAACACACTAATAATTTTATTTCAAGTAATTATACTATTATCCTTTGTTAAAAATAGAAAAATTACTATAATAATTAGAACACTAACTATAAACTAAATATAATAAATTCTAAGAAAATAATTATTTTCTTGATAATAACAAATTCTTAAAATAATATTAAATCAAAAAAATCAATATAAATAACGAATTATCCCTTAAGATATGTTAATTTTTAAGCTATAATTTTGTATTTAATAAAATAGGTTTATCATTTTATTTCTTAAAATAAGGTCCATGATTCAAATAATGTTTCTATTGAAAATACATAATAATATTGAATTTTCCTATTTTTTATCTAGCTAATATAGACTATAAAAATTGTTTTAAGAATTACAGGAATTTATGAGATTTCTCCACTACATTCCGCTATGCTACATTTCGGTCGAAATGACGTGTTGGGGGAATTTCTATACAAAGTATTTTGATGTGAATTATTTTATTTTATAGCCTATCTTTTTAAATAAAATTATATGATTTTTTATTATATTTTTTCTACTATATTTATAAAGATAATTTGATGTTTATCTACTTTTAACGTCTAGTTATTAAACGAAGATACTTTCCCTATACGTCATCTCGAGCGTAGTCGAGAGATCTCATACTTATTCTTGTTCACAAGAATAAGTAAATGTATCGTAGATACATAATAATATTGAATTTCCCTAATTTTTATCCAAGCAAAATAGACTATAAAAGTTGTTTTAAGAATCACAGGGCTTTATGAGATTTCCAGCGCAATTGTATCTAAAGATACAATTACCCCGTCAGACCTACTTTTTGTTGTTTATGAATAAACAACAAAAGTTAGGGCTAGATCCACTCCGTTTCACTCCAGTCGAGATGACGTGTTAGGAGCCTTTATTCACATAGAATTATGACGTGAATTATTTTATTTTTTATGCAACTTTTAAATTCATTTTTTAAAATAATATTTAATACTTATTTACTTTTAACGTCTAGATATTAAACGAAGGTACTTTCCTTATACGTCATCTCGACTGTAACGAAGCGAAGGTGAGTGTAATGGAGAGATCTCATACTTATTCTTGTTTACAAGAATAAGTGAATGTATCGTAGATACATAATAATATTGAATTTCCCTAATTTTTATCCAAACAAAATAGACTATAAAAGTTATTTTAAGAATCACAGGGCTTTATGAGATTTCCAGCGCAATTGTATCTAAAGATACAATTACCCCGTCAGACCTACTTTTTGTTGTTTATGAATAAACAACAAAAGTTAGGGCTAGATCCACTCCGTTTCACTCCAGTCGAGATGACGTGTTTAGGAGTCTTTATTCGCATAGTATTATGACGTGAATTTTTTATTTTAAACCAACAATCTTTCCTAAACAAAAAATCAACGGTTTTCCGTTGATTTTTCTCCTAAATTTACATATTTAATTCTTCTCTAAATTTTGCAAGGGCTTTTTTTTCGAGACGACTTACTGTCATCTGTGAAATGTTTAGCTCTTTTGCAAGGGCAACTTGTGTTTTTTGTTCAAAATATCTTCCAAGTATTATTTGTTTTTCAACTTCAGTTAGTTTTTCTAAAGTTTTTTTAATAAAATCTTGATTGTCAACAAAGTCAAATTCTTTGTCTTCTTCTCCAACAATATCAATTAAGTTTGTGTCCTTGTCTTCACTATCTGAATTTTCAAAACTTTGATCTAATGATTGAGGTGTATAAACTTTACTAGCTTCCATAATTTCCAACACTTCTTCTTCAGAAAGTTCTACATAATCTGCAATATCCTTAATTGTTGGAGTTCTTCCAAGCTCTTGTGTTAAATGATATTTTGCATTATTAACTTTTTTAGAGTTCTCTTGTATTCTTCTTGGAACCCGAATTACCCAACCCTTATCTCTGAAATATCTCTTTATTTCTCCGACGATAGTCGGCATAGCAAAACTTGAAAATTCAAAGCCTTTTGAGATGTCATATCTATCTATGGCATAGATTAATCCAAGACTTGCAACTTGGAATAGATCATCGTAGTCAATTCCACGATTTACATATTTTTTAGCTAAGATTTCAGCCATATATAGATTTTTTTCTATTAATTTGTCTCTAAGTTCTGGTGTGGGATTTTCAAAATACTCTTTAAATAGAGCTTTTATTTGTTCTGAGTCCGGTTTGTTATATACCTTTTTCATTTTTTTATCCTTTATTTTTAACTAAAAGTACACTATTTTCTCTGAATTCTACTTTATCAACTAAATTCTCCAAAATTAGTAAAGCAAATTTATTTTCTTCTTTTTCTTGAATGTCCGGCTGAAAAACATCAGGCATTACTTCAATTGCAACTTTATCTTCAAAAACGTCCATACTGATTTCAAAAAATTCACTTTCATCTACAAATAAATTCATAACTTCAGAAATTGAAACTTTTAAATCTTCAATATTTTCAATATTCATAGAAATTGTATTAGCTATAGAAGATATTGAAAGCCTTAAAGTTGAAATATATTTTTTTTCTGAAGGAATTTTTACAAATATTTTATCCATAATTACCCCTCGATTTCAAAAACTTTATCTAAGTCAGTTATAAGGAAGATTTTTTTGATATGTGGTTTTAAGCCTGTAATAACAAGTTTCTCTCCCTTTTCTTTTATGTTTTTGTAGATACTTATAAAAGCACCTAGCCCTGTTGAATCAATATATGAAAGATTTTCACAATTTACTATTATTTTTTTTACTCCTTGAACGGAATTAACTTTTTCTTTAAATTCTTTATTGGAATTTATATCCAAATCGCCTTGTAAATCAACAAAAAGCAATTCTCCGTCTTTTTTTAAATCAACTTTTAATTCCATAGCATCTCCTTATTCAACATCATTTACATATTTTGCAACTGCAACAATTTTATCTTCATCTTTATTTACATCTTTTATTATAACACCTTGTGTATCTCTACCTTTTACAGGTATGTCTTTAACAAGAAGTCTTATAATTCCTCCACTTTGTGCAAGTACGATAATTTCATCACTTGGATTTACCATTTTTGATGAAACTACAAAGCCCGTTTTATCAGTTACTTTATAAGTTTTAACACCTTTTCCGCCTCTGTTTTGCACTTTGTAATTTGAAGCTAAAGTTCTCTTTCCATAGCCATATTCAGAGATTACAAGTAGATGTTTTCCTTCAGAAGCAAGATTCATTGAAACAACTTCGTCGTCTTTATCAAGTTTAATTCCTCTTACACCCTGTCCTGTTCTTCCTATCTCTCTAATATCTGAAAGTTCAAACTTAATCGCAAGTCCTTTTTTTGTAACCAACATAGCTGAATCTTCAACTGTTGAAACTCTAACTTGGATTAATTCGTCATCGTCAACTAAATTAATCGCCTTCATTCCAACTTTTCTAATCGCTTTGAAAAGTTCAACAGATGTTCTCTTGATTGTTCCCTTCTTTGTAGCCATAATCAAGTATTCATCAGATCCGGCATCTTTTACTGGAATTACTGCATTTACTTTTTCTCCGTGCATTAATTCCAAAAGATTTATAATATTTTGACCTTTTGCCTGTCTTTTTCCTTCAGGAATTTCATAAGCCTTTAATTTATAAACTCTTCCCTTATTTGTAAAGAATAAAATCAAACTATGAGTTGAAGTTACGAAAAGACTGTCAACATAGTCATCTTCTTTTGTAGTAAGAGCAACAACACCTTTTCCACCTCTGTTTTGTACTTTGTAAGTATCAGAAGGGATTCTCTTGATGTAACCTTGTTTTGTAAGAGTTATTACAACATCTTCTTCTTTGATTAACTCTTCAATTTCAATTTCATCAAAATTAGGTTTGATTTCAGTTCTTCTGTCATCTCCAAATTTTTCTTTAATTTCTATTAATTCTTCTTTAATTATATTTAAGATTAATCTTTCATTTCCTAAAATTTCTTTAAGTCTTGCAATTTCTTTAATCAAAGAATTGTATTCATCTTGTAATTTTTCTCTTTCAAGGCCTTGAAGTCTTCTTAAACGCATTTCAAGGATACTTTCAGCTTGAATTTTAGTAAATCCAAAACGTTCCATAAGTTTTTCTTGTGCGTCTGAGTAAGAAGCCCTGATTATCTTAATTATTTCGTCGATATGATCAATCGCTTTTAAAAGTCCTTCAACAATATGTGCTCTGTCTTCAGCTTTTTTAAGTTCAAATCTACAACGTCTTGTGATTACATCTCTTTGATGTTCAACATAATGTCCGATTAATTCCTTTAAATTTAAAACTTTAGGTTCACCATTTACAAGTGCAAGGTTTATTACCCCAAAAGTAGTTTGCATTTGTGTATGTTTATAAAGATTATTTAAAATAATATTTGGATTAGCATCTCTCTTTAATTCGATTACAATTCTAATCCCTTTCATATTACTTTCATCTCTAAGATCCGAAATTCCTTCAATTCTCTTATCCTTGATAAGCTCAACAATCTTCATAATCAAATTAGTTTTATTAACTTGATAAGGAATTTCTGTAACTATTATTCTAGTTTTATTATTATGTTCTTCAATATTTGCAACTGCTCTTACAGTAATTTTTCCACGTCCTGTATGATAAGCCTGTTTAATTCCTTCAAGTCCCATAATATTTGCACCTGTTGGAAAATCTGGACCTTTAACGAATTTAATAAGTTCATCAACGGAAATATCAAAATTGTCGATATATTCGCAAGTTGCATCAATTACTTCATTTAAATTATGTGGTGGCATATTTGTAGCCATACCAACGGCGATACCAGCTGCACCATTTACCAAAAGATTTGGAAATTTACTTGGTAAAACAACCGGTTCTTTTTCATTTTCGTCATAGTTCGGTGCAAAATCAACTGTATCTTTATTTATATCTCTTAACATTTCAAGAGCAAGTTTTTGCATTCTAACTTCCGTATAACGAGGAGCGGCAGCACCGTCTCCGTCAATAGTACCAAAGTTACCTTGACCGTCAACAAGAGGATAACGCAAGTTAAAATCTTGCGCAAGTCTAACTGTTGCATCATAAATTGCAGAGTCACCATGAGGGTGATATTTACCCATTACTTCCCCAACAAGTCTTGAAGATTTTTTATAAGGCTTGTCTGGTAAAAGTCCAAGACCTTGCATTGCATAAATAATTCTTCTATGAACAGGCTTTAAACCATCTCTAACATCAGGCAAAGCTCTTGCAACAATAACACTCATGGCATATTCAAGGTATGACTTTTTCATTTCCTTTTCGATATCTACATCGACTATATTCATTTTATTTTCTATATCAGCCATCTATTCCTCCTATGCGTCAATATTTTCAACATATTTCGCATTTTGTTCTATAAATTCACGTCTCGGTTCAACCTTATCTCCCATAAGAGTTGAGAAAGTTTCATCTATTGACACAAGTTCTTCATCATCAATATTTACTTGTAGGAAAAGTCTGTTTTCAGGATTCATAGTTGTTTCCCAAAGTTGTGCAGGATTCATTTCCCCAAGACCTTTATATCTTTGAATTCTATGTGAATCACGACCAAGTTCATCTAAACTTGCTTGTAACTCTTCATCAGTCCAACAATATTTTACAACCTTAACACCTTTAATAATTCCATAAAGTGGTGGTTGAGCTATATATATATGACCTTGTTCGATTAATTCTTTCATATAACGATAGAAAAATGTTAAAATCAAAGTTCTAATATGTGCACCGTCAACGTCGGCATCTGTCATTATAACTATTTTTCCATATCTTAAATTATCTAAATTAAAATCTTTTCCAATTCCTGTTCCAAAAGCAGTAATCATTGATTTTATTTCTTCATAACCTAAAATCTTGTCAATTCTTGCTTTTTCGACATTCATAATCTTACCTTTAAGTGGTAAAACTGCTTGGAATTTACTATCTCTACCTTGTTTTGCAGAACCACCCGCAGAGTCCCCTTCGACAAGATAAATTTCATTTACAGAAATATCACTTTCCTGACAGTCGGATAATTTACCGGGTAAAGTCGTATTGTCAAGAATGGATTTTTTACGAGTTAAATCTCTTGCTTTTCTTGCAGCTTCTCTTGCTCTTGCACTACTTTGTGCCTTTTCTATAATAATTTTACCAACTTTTGGATTTTCTTCCAAGAAAGTCATTAAATTATCATATAAGAAAGTTTCAACGATACCACGACTTTCACTATTTCCAAGTTTTGCCTTAGTTTGTCCTTCAAATTGTGGATTAGGAAGTTTTATTGAAACAATTCCGGTAAGACCTTCTCTTGTATCGTCCCCTTGAAGATTTGCATCCTTATCCTTAATTAAATTGTATTTTCTTCCATAATCATTTAAAGTACGAGTTAGAGCAGTCCTAAAACCTACTAAATGACTTCCTCCTTCAGGAGTATGGATATTATTTGCAAAAGTTAAGACATTTTCGGAATATCCGTCTGTATATTGCATAGAAATTTCAACTTGTGAATCGCCTCTTTGTCCTTGAAAATAAATAACTTCGTTATGAAGATTATTTTTATTTCTATTCATATACTCAACAAAAGATTTTATTCCACCTTCATAATGAAAAGTTTCTGTAAAATCTTCTCTTTCATCTGTAAAAATAATTTTAACACCTTTATTTAAAAATGCCATTTCTCTAAATCTGTTTCTTAAAATTTCTTTTTCGTAAATTGTTGTATCAAAAATTTCAGAATCAGGTTTAAAAGTTATTATTGTTCCAGTTTCTTTTGAAGTACCTACAACTTCAAGCTTTGAAGTTGTATTTCCCCTTGAAAATTGTTGTTCATAAAGTTTTCCATCTCTTTTTACATTTGCAATAAGCCATTCTGAAAGAGCATTTACAACAGAAACCCCAACTCCATGAAGTCCCCCTGAAACTTGGTAAGCATTGTTATTGAACTTACCACCGGCATGTAGAATTGTCAAAACTGTTTCAAGTGTTGATTTTCCAGTTTGTGGATGCACTTCTACTGGAATACCACTACCATTATCTTCAACTCTTACAGAATTATCTTCAAAAATTGTAACTGTAATTGTATCACAAACACCTGCCAAAGCCTCATCTATACTATTGTCAACAACTTCATAAACTAAATGATGAAGTCCTTTTACTCCTGTTGAACCTATGTACATACCAGGTCTAAGTCTAACTGGTTCAAGACCTGTTAAAACCCTAATGTCTTTCGCCCCGTAATTTCTAATTTTTTCTTTACTCATTTTTTCCCTTTCTCGCTTTTTCCATTTCTATAACATTAATATTCTTAAAATTATTTACAAAAGATTTATCTGTGGTCGTTATAAAGACTTGATTATCCGTTAAATATTCCAAAATTTCATATCTTCTATCTTCATCCAATTCACTAAATAAATCATCAAGTAGAATAATCGGTTTTACTCCCTTATACTCTTCAAAAATATTTTTTTGACACATTTTAATCGTAATTATAATATTTCTCTTTTGACCTTGTGAAGAAAAACTCTTCGCATCATTGCCATTTAGAATAAATTTAAAATTTTCCTTATGAATACCAAAACTTGTAATTTTATTTTCACTATCAATTTTATAGGACTTAGAAAAATTTTCTAAAATTTCCTTTAAACATTCATTTTCCGATCTTTTATGATTTGATAAAATTGATTCATACTCTATGTAAAGAGTTTCTCCCGATAATTGTTGATGAATGAAATTTACTTCCTTATTTATCAAATCAATCAGCTTTTTTCTCTCCATGCTTATTTCATAGCACAAAAGAGCAAGCTTCTTTGTCAATGCATTCATCTCCTGCTTATAAAAACTGGATAAATTCATTCCCTTTAAGAGTAAATTTCTTCTAAAAATGACATTTCTATATAAATTTAATTTTTGTTTATAGCCCTTTGTCATCTTCATAATAAAGCTGTCAAAAAAATTTCTTCTAAAATTCGGACTTTCAGTGATAATCTTAAGCTCATCAGGGAAAAATCCGATAACATTTGAAAAGTCATAAAGCTCATTTACACTCTTAATCTTAATATCATCAATTTTAAAAACTTTTTTCTTATAGTTAGTATATAAAAAGGAAATTTTATTTTCAAATCCTTTTTCTCTTACAAAAGTATCAACTTTCGTAAAATTCTCTCCAAAACTTATAAAATCTTCTTGTTTTGCCTGTCTAAAACTTGACGCAACAAGAGAAATGTAAATTGCCTCCAAAACATTAGTCTTTCCAATTCCGTTTTTTCCGACAAAAACATTTATATTCTCTTTAAACTCAAAAGAAATATCTTTTAAATTTCTAAAGTTGGTCAAATGTATTTTTTCAACTATCAACTCTACCTCTTTTTAACAATCAAATTTACTTCTTCGTCAGCCAATACCTTAACAGTCATTCCGTCATAAATCTTTCTGCCACGTCTTGTTTCAACTTCTCCGTCAACTAAAACTAACCTTTCAGAAATAAAGAATTTAGCATCAGCTCCAGTTTGAACTACAGCTGCATATTTCAACAACGAATCCAATTTTATAAATTCGGTATCAATAATAATTTCTTCCATTTTAAACTCCTAGTATTGAGAATCTTGCAACAAAACAGGTAAAACTAAATAAGTATAATCTATATTTTCATCTTCAGGTTTTATGATACAAGCACCGGCTCTACCGTTAAATGTTATTTCAACAAAATCCTGTTCTATTGTCTTTAATCCTTCTAAAACATATTTTGAATTAAAGGCTATCTTTAAATTATCTCCTTCTTTTTTGATGTCGATAATATCTTTTAAATCTCCAATTTCAGAAGAACCCTCAACCAAAATACTGGTATCATCTATTGTAAAAGTAACTAAATCTCCTTTTTCTGCCTTATAGATAATATTCGCTCTTTCAATCGCATTTATTAAATCACGTCTTGCAACAGTAACCTTTGTCTTATGTTCGTATGAGAATAGTGCCTTGTAATTCAAATACTCTCCATCAATTACTCTTGTTGAAAAGATTGTATTTTCAAAAGTGAAAATCGCACTACCTTTTACAAGTGAAACTCCAACAACAGAACCTTCAGGAACAATTTTTGAAATTTCATTTAAAGCTCTTGGTGGAATTATAACTTTCTTCTCAATATCTTCCTCTATTTTAAAACTTCTCTTTGCAATTCTATGTCCATCAAGTGCGACAAAATCTACATTTTTATTTTCAATTTCAACATCAACACCATTTAAAACTATTCTATAATCATCAATTGCTGCTGCAAAAATAGTCTGTTTAGTCGCAACTTTAAGCAAATTTTCTTGAACATAAAAATCCACTTTATTTTCAAAAGTTGGAAATTCAGGATATGAATAAATATCCATTGCAATTATATTGAATTTTGCATTTTCACTTTGAATAAAAACTTTCTCTCTATCAACCTTTATGTATACTTCATCATTAGGTAATTTTCTTACTATATTAGAAATCATTGAAGCGTTGAGTAAAACTTCTCCCTCTTTTTCAACCTTACATTCAGTTGTAGTTTCAATTGCAAGTTCCAAATCGGTTGACTTTAAAGTTAATCCATTATCCTTTGCAATAAATAAAATTCCTTCTAATATTGAAGTATTATTTTTTAAACTTATAGCCCTTAAAGATATATTTATCAAACTTAAAAGTTCATTTTGCATTATCTTTATTTCCATAATTTTCTCCTTTTTTTCACATATAAAAAATATATAATTTAGTAGTAATAGTAGTAGGGGCTGTGGATATCTTAAACAACCCTTTCAAATGTTTAAATTACAACATTTACCTAACTGTATAACTACTGTATAAATCACAAAATAATTCCAAACTTATGAACATATTAACAATAAAAAAATCTTATAAAGTTATCAACAACTTATCAACAACTTATCAACAGACTTATAAACAGTATAAGTTGAATAACTAAAAATTTCTTTAAAAATAATATTACATTTTTGTAATATTAATCTTCCAACATTTTTTTTATGTTTTCTATATCCTGCTTTACAGATTCTGTCGTCTTTATTTTTTCATCAATCTTTTTAACACCATGCATTATGGTAGTATGATCTTTTTCAAAAGCTGAACCTATATTTCCCAGAGCACAGTCTAACATATTTCTACAAAGATACATCGCAACCTGTCTCGGATAAGCAATTGAATTGGCTCTGTTTTTTGAACTCAAATCGGAAACTTCTATTTTAAAATACTTACTTACAGTTTCTTTTATCAAGTCAATATCCAACTCTCTCCTATTTAGCTCATTAAGTTTTTGAGCTAAAATTCTCTTTACATAATCAACAGTCATCGGAGCATCTTGTTTTAATTTATAATGAGCTAAAACATTAATTAAAGCTCCTTCCAGCTCCCTTATATTCGTCTTTATATTCATTGCAATAAATTCTAAAACTTCATTTGAAAGAGCTATCGGTTCATACTTTACCTTATCTTGTAAAATAGCCATTCTCGTTTCAAAATCAGGAGGCTGAATATCAACGGTTAGCCCCATATTAAATCTACTCTTAAGCCTGTCCTCAAGATTTTTAATCTCCTTCGGAGGTCTATCTGATGAAATTATAATTTGCTTATTTCTGCTGTATAATTCATTAAAAGTATGGAAAAATTCCTCTTGAGTTGCAGTCTTTCCTGCAATGAATTGAATATCATCTATAAGCAAAACATCCACATTTCTATATTTTTTTCTAAATTCTGATTCTGAATTTTGATTTTTATCCCTAATTGAGTCAATCAAATCAATTGTAAATTTTTCACTACTCAAATATAGCACCTTGCAATCAAAATTTTTATGAATTTCATGGCCGATAGCTTTCATAAGATGAGTCTTTCCAAGTCCGGAATTTCCATAAATGAAAAGAGGATTGTAAGTACCGGCAGGATTTTTTGCAACTGCCTCAGCTGCAGCCATAGCAAATTCATTATTCTTACCTTTTACAAAATTGTTAAAAGTAAATCTATCTGAAAAAGTTAAAGAATTGTTTGAAGAAGAAATTTTCTTTAATTTTCCTTTTTTTGCTCCTTTTTCACCGGATTTAGAAAAAAAAGAAGCTTGACCTCTTGAATTTTTAATCGCTTCCAAATAAATTTCATCAGTAGCAACAACAGGTAAAAGCTCAGTTTTTTCTTTAATTATAGGAAAAAGCTGATTATTTATCGCATCTTCAATATAATCTTTAAAATGTCCATTTATAAAAGTTTTAATATAATTCGACTGACAAAGCACCATTAACTTATGATCCTCATAACAAATCGGCTTTAAAACTTCAATCCAAGTCGCAAAACGACTCTCTCCAAGCTTATCTTTAAGTTCATTGCAAACCTCAAGCCATAAGCTGTCAACCACTATTTCATTCTCAAACATAAATTACTCCCCATACTAAGTTATTAACATATTTATCCACAGTGAACAAAATTTTAAAAAGATTGAAATTTAAACATTCTAATAGCTAATTATAAAAAATATTTAAACGAATTAAAAAGTTATCCACATTTTTTAAAAAGTTATATTGTTTATAAAATAAATTGTATTTTTTCAACTTTTGTTAAATTGAAAAATATTTATTAAAAATTAATAAACAATTTATCCACATATTTATTCTACTTATCCACATATTACATTTTTGTAAAAAAATAATTTATAATTAAATTTACATTAGATATTTTAAAAAGCAAACTTAATTTAATCATACTTATCAGTTAAAAAATCTATAAAAATGAAAAGTATGTTATAAAAAACTCTCTTAAAATTTTTACAAAAATTTATTTATCTTTAAAAATTTTTAAACATCTTTTCACAGTTAAATTATACCAAAAATCCAAAAAAAACTCAAATTTATTGCATTTAATGTGCAAATTATTGTAAATATATAAACAAAAATATTATATTAAAAATTTTTTTATAATAAAAACATATTGTAATAGATTTATTTTTATTGCATTATATGTAAACTGTAAAATACAAGTGAAAAGATAAAAATTAAATATAATATTCTTATTAATTTTCTAAATGTATTATTTTCCATTTTTGTTAAACTCCTAGATGTTATATTAATTTAACTTACCAATTAAATTTCAAATTTTGTAGTTTAAAAGCTTGTATTTATAAATTTTTCCCGCTTTCAAAATTACATTATTATTTCAATCTAATGATATCACTTTTTTAATTAATTGTAAATATTTACATTTTAGATTAAAATTAGTTAAATTGCTATGTATCGATGTAAAAAAATTTCTAAAATTTTTGTTTTTTTACTTGACAATTATACTTAAAATAGCTTATAATCTATGGTAGTGTTTTATTGAATAACCTAAAGGTGATTGTAATAAGGAGGTGTCATCTATATTATGAAAAGAACTTATCAACCGAATAGAAGAAAAAGAAGTAAAATTCATGGTTTTAGAAAGAGAATGAGTACAAAAGCAGGTAGAGCTGTATTAAAGAGAAGAAGACTTAAAAATAGAAAAGTTTTATCAGCATAGGCCAACGTTAGTGTGGCCTTTTCTAAAATTCAGCTTTTTATTTTTTGTTTAAAGTTATTATACTTTTCAATTTAGATATTTTTTGTTGTAAGTATGATGAATAGAAAGATGATATATGAATAAGGAAATTAGATTAAGAAAAAATAGAGAATTTCAAACTGTTTATAGACGTGGAAAAAATTTTTGGAATAGAAATTTTACCATTTTTATCCGACCGACAAATAGGAAAAAAGTTAAGTTCGGTGTTTCCGTTACTAAAAAGTTTGGAAAAGCAAATAAACGTAATTTGATTAAGAGAAGAATAAAAGAGATAATAAGACTTAATGTTTGTGATTTAGGATTAGGTTATGAAATGGTAATTTTACCGAAAAAAAACACTTTAGAAATTGATTACATTGAACTTGAGAGGTCTTTGTTAAGACTTATTAATTTTGCTTTAAAGAAGGTTTTAAATTGAGAAAATTAATGATTTTATTGATTAAATTTTATAGAAAATATATTTCCGGTCTTTATGGACATGGGAAATGTAAATTTACTCCGACCTGTTCGGAATATGCGATTTCAGCATATCAGAAATACAATTTTTTTAAAGCAAGTTTTTTAGTTATTTGGAGAATTTTAAGATGTAATCCTTTTGGAAAAGGTGGGTATGACCCGCTAAAGTAGGAGGAATGAATGGCATTTTTAAGAAATTTAATGGGATCTGTATTGAAATTTATTTATGAAGGAGTTGCTTCAATTTTACCTAACGAACCTTCAAGTATTTCATATTTAGCGATTAGTATTATTATAATTTCAATAATTTTTAAGGTTGTACTTTTCCCAATATTTTTAAGTAGTATAAAAAATCAAAAGATTCAGGCAAAGTTTGCTAAGGAACAACAAAAGATAAGAGAAAAATATAAACATGATCAACAAGCTATGAATCTTAAACTTATGGAATTTAATAAAGAGCATGGAATTAAACAACTTGGCGGTTGTTTGCCTATGATTTTCAACTTGATTTTAGTTTTAGCAATGTTTGCAGTAATGAGAGAGCCTTTGTTATACATTTTTGGGGATGCAAATGCGAATGTTATGAAAAATTTCCTTTGGATTAAGGATTTATCAGCACCGGATCCTCTTTTATATGGACTTCCTTTGATAAATGCAGTTACTCAATACATTTATCTTGATTTGAGTAATAGAGATCAAAAGGATAATCCGGGTGCAAAGTCTATGGAAACTATGAAATATATATTTCCTTTTATAATATTTATTTCAGCCAAGAGTTTCTCTGCGGGTCTTGCACTTTATTGGGCTATGACAAATATTGTAGAAATTTTATTGAGATTAGCTTTGACTGCTTACGAAAATAAAAAAATGAGTAATCAGTAGAAAGGAGCAAAAGATGAGTGTTATAAAATCAGCAAAAACTGTTGAAGAAGCTGTTAAACTTGCATTGAATGAATTAACAGCTGATATTTCAGATGTTGATGTTAAAGTAATTGAAAAACCTAAGAGCGGTTTTTTGGGCTTCGGGTCAAAAGATGCTTTGGTTGAAGTTACATTAAAAGACGAAAAAGGAAAAGATATTAAAGAAAATAAAGATAGTATCGAAGAAACTTGTTGTAAGGATGAAGTTTTTGTTAAAAGTGATGATTTAAAAAAAATTGAAGACTTTTTAAAGGATTTAATTTTAAAAATGGGAGTTGACGGTGAAATAGCTTCTGATGAAGATGAAGAAGCTGTTAATTTGTATATAAATAAATCTGATGATTTTAAGGCTTTGATTGGAAAATCTGGAGAAACTTTGGAAAGTATTCAATATATTGTAAGTATTTTTGCAAGAAGACATACTTCTTTGGAAAAGAGAGTTTTTTTAGATATAAATGGATATAAGAAGAGAAAAGAAGAATCAATCAGAGAAATGGCAATGACTTTTGCTAAAAAATCTATAAGATATAAAAAAGTTATGAGACTTAGACCTATGAATGCTTACGAGAGAAGAATTGTTCACTCAACTTTACACAATATGAAAGGTGTATTTACAGCGAGTGAAGGTGAAGAGCCACATAGAAAGGTTGTTATCAAACCGAAATTTTAATATGCAATTATAAAGAACGTTTATTACGTTCTTTTGCTTTATTGTGGAACAACAAGGTTCTTATAGAAGGAGAAAATATGGAAAATACTATTGTTGCTATTGCTACTGCTACAGGTGAATCAGGTATTGGAATTGTAAGACTTAGTGGTGAAAAGTCGATAGATATTGTAAAAAATTTTTTTAAGCCTTATGATAAAAAAGAAATAGATGAAAAATCCAATAGAATGATGAAATATGGACATATTTACGATAAAGATGAACTCATTGATGAAGTTATGGTTTGTTTTATGTTTGCACCTCATACATATACGAGAGAAAATATTGTTGAAATTTTTACTCATGGGGGTATTGTTTGTCTTAAAAGGGTTTTGAATTTATGTCTTGAAAACGGAGCAGATTTAGCAGAAAAGGGAGAATTTACAAAGAGAGCTTTTTTAAATGGCCGTCTTGATTTATCTCAAGCTGAAGGAGTTATTGACTTAATAAAGGCAAAGACAGAATTTTCTCATAAGAGTGCAATTAATCAACTTGAAGGACATTTGAGTAAGAAGATTAAAGAGTTTAGAGAAGAACTTTTAGATATTTTAAGTTTCGTCGAATATTCTATCAATTTTACAGAAGATATGCAGGAGGAATTGCCTTTTGATAATCTAATTTTAAAGACTGAAAAATTAATGGCTGAAATGGAAGAATTACTTGGAGAGTCTAATAAAGGAAAAATTTTAAAAGACGGCATTAACGTTTCAATAATTGGTAAGCCTAATGTTGGAAAGTCTTCCCTACTAAATAGAATTTTAAGACAGGAAAGAGCGATTGTAACGGATATTGCAGGAACTACAAGAGATTTGATTAAAGAAGACATTGAGCTTTCAGGAATTAAGTTAAATATAAATGATACTGCAGGAATCAGAGATACTGCTGATGTAGTTGAAAAAATTGGAGTACAAAAATCTATCGAAGCAAGTGAAAATTCTGACTTAAATTTGGCTTTATTCGACATTTCAAGAGAGCTTGACGAAGAAGACGAAAAGATAATAAATCTTGCAAATACGACTAAATCTATTGGAATTTTAAATAAAGTAGATTTGGATAAAAAATTGAATGAAGAAAAATTGAAAGAAAAGGTAAATTTTGAGTTAATAGAAATTTCTGCACTTAAAAATGAAGGCATTTCAAAACTTGAACAGGCGATTATAGATATGTTTTTCGATGGAAAAATAGAGATTAAAGATAAGGCTTTAATCACAAATGTAAGACATGAAAACAGTCTAAAGAGCTCATTGGAATATTTAAAATCTTTCTATGCGGATTTAAAAAATATGGTACCTATCGACTGTTGTGAGGTTGATTTAAGAAGAGCTTACGAAGTGCTTGGAGAAATTATCGGAGAAAATATTTCCGAAAATATCTTGGATAATATCTTTTCAAATTTCTGTATAGGAAAATAAAGACGGTGAAAACCGTCTTTTTTTGTGGGATGGATTAGTTTGCTGTAGTTGATGTATCTGCGATACATTCACTTATGCTTGAACACAAGCATAAGTGTGAGATCTCCGCAGTCGATTGTACTCAAATCAAAGATTTGAACAATCTTTGCGTCAGACCTACTATTACTTGTAAACAAGTAAAGTTAGGGCTAGATTGACTACACTTCGCTATACTACGTTTCGCTCAAGATGACGTATAAAGGAAATATCTTCGTTTGATAGCTTAACATTAAAAGTAAATAATCTTTAATTTTCTTATAAAATATTAAAAAAAATTTTTTATATTCTTTAATATGATATATAATTTAATTTTATAGTAATAATTCACGTCATAGCACTTTGAAGAGGAATGCTCCTAACACATCATCTTGATTGTAGTGTAAGCGTAATGAAACCAGCCATAACTTTATTAAAAGTTGCATATAAAACAAAATAATTCACGTCAGAGTACTTTGCAAAGAAATGATTCCTGACACGTCATCTCGACCGAAATGAGTGAAACGAATGAAGTGAATCTAGCCCTAACTTTGTTTACTTGTAAACAAAAGTAGGTCTGACGGGGTCGTTGTATCTTTGATACAATGACTCTGGAGATCTCATAAAGCCACTTAATTGTGAATTAAATATTTTTAGTCGGTTATTCTTAATTTTATTTATGATATTTCCATAATCTATGTATCTATGATACATTTACTTTTCCTAAAGCAAAAGTATGAGATCTTCGCAGTCTATTGTGCTCAAATCAAAGATTTGAATAATTTTTGCATCAGACCTACTATTGCTTGTTTACAAGCAACAGTATTTCTGAAAGAAATCAAAATAAATTATTTTATGTATCTACGATACATTACTTTTGCTAAAGTAAAAGTATGAGATCTCTCCATTTCGCTTACGCTACAGTCGAGATGACGTATAAAGGAAATACCTTCGTTTAGTAACTAGACGTTAAAAGTAAATAAAATTCAAAAATCATTTAAGCATCGCATAGAAAACAAAAAAGTTCATGTCATAGCACTTTGAAGAGAAATGTTTCTAACATGTCATCTTAATTGAAATTAAAAGAATATATACATATCTTTTTTTATAAAGAGTGTAGAAAATAAAAAAACTCATGTCAAACACTTTGAAGAGGAATGCTCCTAACAAATCCACCATTATATAAAAACTCACAAAAAACTATTGACATATTATATTATACGTTATATAATATAATCAAAATAAAGTATTAAGAGGTGAAAACCATGAATATCTTAAAAGAATCAAGAAAACAGATGATAAAATTAATTTTGACAACTATAACCGGAAACTTCGGTAGTTCTATTTTGTCTTTTATAATTGGACTTTTGATTTTGAAAAAGACCGAATCAGCTTTGAATTTCGGTATTTCTCAAATAATAGGCCCTTTGGTTGCACTTGTTTTACTTCCTTTTGTAGGAGGAGTTGTAGATAAATACAATAAGAAGATTGTAATTGTAATTGCTCAGCTTTTTAGCATTGTAAGTTTGATTTTATATGCTCTAAGTTTAAATTCTAATACTGAAACAAATTTAATTAATACCTATATGTTATTAATTTGTTTAAGGGTTGCTGATCAATTTTTAAATAATTCTTTTTCATCTTCTACAAAGAAACTTGTATGTGAAGAGCATATTCAAAAGGTAAAATCTTTTGAGCAAATGGCATCTTCAGGAGTTTATATAATTTCTCCAATTTTAGCTGTTTTTTTACTTACAAAATTGGATTTAATTCATTTTGTACTTTTGGAAGCGGTAATTGAATTTATAACTATATTGATTGTACTTTTTATAAATTTTGATTTTATAAAGACAGAAGTGATAGAGAATAATGAAGAACAAAAAGTTTTAAAGATGTTTGTAGAAGGTTTAAATTATATGAAAGATAAAAAAGCTTTGGTCTTTATTATCTCCTTTGCGATGTTTATAAATTTCTTTTTTTCATCAGTTTCAATTGGCCTTCCCTATGTTTTGATTAATGAAATTAAGATTTCAGATTATCTTTACGGGATTATAAACACAACTTTTCCGGTGGCAGTAATAGTTTCATCAATAATTTTATCAATGATGAAGGACATTAAAGCTCCTTTGGAATTTTCTTTTAAATGTATTAGAGGGCTTTCAGGATTCTTGATACTTTTGGGAATTGCATTATTATTTAAATTTAGTATCTTTTCATATTTTATAATATTTATGATATTTGCTTTTGGAGTTAATTTTATTGCAAATTTTATAAATACTCCGGTAATGGTTTGGTTTACAAAGGCGGTTCCCCTTGAATATCAAGGAAGAGTTTTCAGTATTTTGGGAACAGGTTGTCAACTTCTAATGCCACTTGGAATATTATTTTATTCGTTTTTATTTGATAAATTTAAAAGTGGATATATATTTATATTTTCAGGAATAGCTTTAATGGTGCTTATAGTTCTTCCATATATGTTAAAAGTAGATTTAAAGATAAATAAATTTTAAGAAGTCCCCCTTAAAATAATTTATAAAAAAATGAGAGTTAGCGAAACTCTCATTTTTTAATAATTTAATATATCTTTTAATTTTCCAAATATTTTGTATTCAACTTTTTTAAGTTCTTCAATATTTCTTACTCCAAGAAGCAACATAATCATCTTAGTTTGATAGATTAGAGATTTTAAATAATCTTCGGCGAATTTGTATCCTCCATAAACTAAATATCTTAAAACCTCTCCTGCAATAGCAGTCATATCGCTACCTAGTATAATAGCTTTTGCAATATCTTCTCCGGTTTTTATTCCGCCGGAACCGATTAGAGTAAAGTCTTTTGAAATATTTCTACAATCTATTATACATTTTGCAGTTGGAATTCCCCAACCATAAATATTCGTAAAATCTAAATCCGTTCTTCTTAAATTTTCAATTTCAATGAAATTTGTTCCGCCAAAACCGCTGATATCAATGTATTTTACACCTACATTCAACAACTTTTCACAAGTTTTTTTAGAAATACCGCAACCTGTTTCTTTTACGATAACGGGAACATTCGAGTTTTTAACGATATTTTCAATATTTTCTAAAATTCCGGAAAAATTTCTATCTCCTTCAAACTGAACAATCTCTTGAGCAGGATTCAAATGGAGAGAAATTGCATCGGAATTTAACATTTCAACGGCTTTTTTTACATCGTCAAGGCTTGATAATGCTGAAAGATTTGAAATTACTATATTTTTTTTATCTAAAATATCTTTTACCACTGTAAAAGTTTCTACAAGTTCTTCATCTTGTAGTGCAACTTTTTGACTTCCAACTTCAAATGCTATATTAAAATTTTTGCAAAGTCTCGCTAAATCCTCATTGACATCGTATGAAGTTTCCGCACCTCCGGTCATTGCATTTATGATAAGAGGAAAAGAAAGTTTTTTTCCTAAAAAATTTACTGATGTATCAATTTCTTTAAAATTTAAATCGGTTAATGCAAAATGTTCGATATACACATTTTCAAATAGAGTATTTGACTTAAAGTTGCTCTTTAAAAAATTCTCTAAATGTTCTTTTTTTCTCTCGTTTTCCATATTCACCTAAATTATCTGTTATTATTTTTATTGTTCTTGTTGTTTTTATTATTGTTGTTTTTGCTATTATTACTATTATTTCTATTGTTAGTATTATTGTTTTTATTGTTATTATTTTTTGTATTTGTATTATTTTTATTTTTGTCAGTATCTACTTGAGAACTTCCACTTTTGTTTAGTAGATAATCACTAAACATTTCTTTAACAATAGCATTTAATTTTGAACGATCCGGAATAAAATAACTTGTATTATTTATATATGCAGATTCTCCCGGAACTATTTGAGTATTGATTTTATCTTCACTTAAATTGCTCACCTTTAAAGACAATTTTGCAATTGTTGAAAAAGGAATGTTAGTATTTACAGTCTTTTTAACAACTTCTAAAATTTCAGGAATTTTTGCGATATTTTTAGCTTTAGTCAATTCTTTAACCAATGCCTTTATAAGTATTTGTTGAGCTTTAACACGACCTACATCGCCCTCTTTATATCCTGCTCTAAATCTTGCAAATTGTAGAGCTTGTTTTCCGTTTAGAACTTGTTTACCCGGTTTTAAGTGAACATTGTCTTCAGCAACGTCAACTTGAACAGGCACGTCAACTTCAACACCGCCAAGCGCATCTACAATATCTTTAACTGAGAAGAAATTAACTCTTACATAATAGTCAATATCTAAGTTTAAGAAATCTCTCGTAGTTTTCATAGCAAGTTTAAGACCGCCAAAATGATGAGCATGATTTATCTTATCAAGTTTTCCGTTAACCATAACTCTGGAATCACGAGGGATTGATAAAATATCAATCTTTCCTGTGTCAAAGTTAACTTTACACAAGATCATTGTATCAGTTCTGTTTTGTTCGGTTGTAGCTCCACTGAAATCATCACTGTCTAAACCTAAAACTAAAAATAAAAGTTCATTTTCAACACGTTGTTCAATATTATTTCCTTCTCCTAAATCACTACCTACAAATTCTACCTTTGAAGTCAATTCCATAATATCCAAAACTTTATTTGCAACCCAAAAGATACCTGCAAACAGAGCCAAAGATAGAATAAAAGTTATTATAAATTTCTTTTTCATATAAAACTCCTTACTTTATCAATTTACTAATCACTTTGAAACTAGAATGTTCTGATGTTTTAATTAAATCAAAAAGTATAGTTTCAACATTAGTAATACTTGCTCCCATTTCTTTAATCAAATCCAATCCGTCTTTATAATTTTCCGGATTTCTGGATCCGACTGTTTCAAAAGGAACAAGAATTTCAAAATCTCCCTTTAAATCTTTAATTGTTTGATATACACAAATATGTGTCTCTACACCTACAACAATAATTGAAGTTTTTCCTTCATCTTTAAGTTTTAAAACTTCTTCTTTAATAACTGCATAGGCTGAAAAACTGTTCTTTGAAAAATATTTTGCTTTTGCATCGTTTAAAGAATTTTTAATTTCCAAAACAGTTTCGCCAAGTCCTTTAGGATATTGTTCGGTATAAATTATAGGAATATTAAGTTCTTTACAGGACTTAATTAAGATATCCGTGTATTTTATAATATTTTCATTGTTTTGTATAACCGGCATTAATTTTTCTTGAATATCTAATACCAGCAAAATTGTATTTTCAATTTTCATAAAAATCTCCATATTCTAAATTAAATAATTATTCCATTATAAATCTTTTTTTAATTTGAATTCACAACAAGAACCTCAACCTTCCAAGATGCTTCGCATCGAGTGGTTCCCGGGAACCTTGTTGTTTCACAATAAAAATACAGTTTTACTTATAGTAAAACTGCATTTATTATACATTATATACATTTTTTTTTCAACTAAAAACCAAATATTTTAAAATTTTATGATATTTGAAATGTTTATTTTATTATTTTATAGTAAACTCTTGAAGTTATTGAGTAGATTATAAAGTAAATTACTGAAAAGCATAGTACAATTGTGGCAAAACTCATTGTGAAAATTTTTATGTTATTAAAGCCAAGTCCTCCAAGTATATTGTATAGGATTGGAAAGGCGAATATTGAGTGGATTGTCGCTACTACAAGTGGTAGGAAGAAAATCCACAGTATTTGTACTCTGAGGCTCTTTTTGATAATTGAGTCAGGAAGACCTACATTTTTCATTATGTGGTAATTTTGTTTATCTTCAAAGCCTTCAGAAATTTGTTTATAATATGTGATTAGCACAGTTCCTGTTATGAAAATTAATGCAACTATCATTCCGAAAAATAATAGACCGCCATTTAGTTCATAAGCAAAAGCATCAACTTCAGTTTTTGAAGACAAAGAATGACTAAATATATCTTTTTGTTGAACAAATATGTCATAATCTATGTGTAATCTCGTATAAAAAGCTTCCTTGTCAGCAGACTCTAAATCAAAATTAAAATCTAGGTTATATTTTAATTGTTTTTCATTATAATTAAAAGTATATTCTTCTAACATTTTGATAAAAGTTTCATTATCTTTTACAATAATTATCATCCCTTCAGCAGATATGCTCATAGGAAATAAGTTTTTTACTTTTACTAATTTATAATTCTTTCCGGCAAAATCCATACTGTCATAATTATTAAGCTTTTTAGAGTTAGAGGAATATATCACCTCATCGTCATTAAGAGTATAATTAGTATTGTTATTTTTATTAAAATCTTCCAATGTTTCAACGATTAAAAATGCTGATAATTCTTGTCTTTTACCCAAAGGAGTAATCTTTCCATTTTCATTTATTACAGGATTCATTGTAGTCTTTTTAACTGTTAGATTTTTAATTTTTTCATCTTCTTTTAATACTCTGTTTAAAATATTTAAGATTTCTTTTTTCCTTTCTTCTCCATTTTCTAATATATCTTTATTATTTCCTGTTACTGAGGATGATAAATAAAAATCATTAGGATGGATAGAATCTGTAAGGTCTTTTATACTTGAATTTATAGTCAATGTTGTAGCTAAAGTAACTATAATTGAAGTTGAAAGAAGTGTAATACTTGCAAGTGAAACTGCATTTGATTTCATTCTGTATAACATCCCTGATATTGAAAGGAAATTTTTTGCTTTGTAATATAAATTTCTATTTCTTTTTAATAATTTTAAAACTAAAATACTAAAAGCGATGAATACCAGATAAGTACCGATTATTACAGCAATAACAGCAGGAAAAAACGCAAAAAAGCTACTTAGATTCCCCTTTGATGTAACTGAAAGATAGTATCCGGCACATAGAATTATAAAGCCTAAAGTTCCAAGGATAAACTTACTTTTCGGTTCTCCCTCTGCCCTTTTTTGCTTTGAAAGAAGTTCTATAGGAGTTGATTTTCCAATTCTAAATATCATTGTTAAATATATCAATATAAATATTATAGCTAAGAATATTAAAGTCAATATTGCAGAAGAAATTGAAAAATTATAGTCCATTATTTTTGCAGTCATATTTTTAGTTATTTTGTTAAGTAGAACAAATGCTAATTTTCCAAGAACAAATCCACCTGTTATTGAAAAGAAACTAACTGTCAAAAAGTTTAGTATATATTCTATTGAAATAATTTTAGCAATATGTTTTTTCTCTAAACCTAAAATACCATATAGGGCAAATTCCTTATTTCTCCTCTTTGCTAAAAAGCTGTTGGCATATAGGATAAATATAAATGTGAAAATTCCAACTATAAAAATTCCAAATTTTATAAGGATTGCTACATATTCATGATTTTTTTCTATATAATGATTTTGTCCAAGGGAAGCCATTACGAAAAATAGAGTTCCCATAATACTACTTGCTATTAAAAATGGAGTTAAAAGCAAAGCATTCGCCTTCATATTTCTAAAAGCAAATTTTGAAGCCATTTTACTTTTCATAGTTATTCACCCCGTTTAACATGATTTGAGCTTGATTTATTTTTTCAGCAAAAGTTAAGTTGTCGTCACTACCTTTATAAATTTCGTGATAAACTCTACCGTCTTTTATGAAAATTACTCTTTTTGCAAAAGCAGCACATTTTACAGAATGAGAAACCATTAAAACTGTTTGTCCACTGTTATTTATATCGCAGAAAGTTTTCATAACTATATCTGCGGACTTTGAGTCCAATGCTCCTGTTGGCTCGTCTGCAAGAAGCAAATCAGGTTTTGTGATTATTGCTCTTGCTATTGCAACTCTTTGTTTTTGTCCGCCTGAAACTTGATAAGGATATTTATCCAAAACTTCACTTATCTTTAAGAGAGGAGCTATCTCTCCTACTTTTTCATTCATTATAGCTGGTTTAATATCTGATAAAACAAGTGGAAGATAAATATTATCTCTGTTTGAAAAAGAGTCTAACAAATTAAAATCTTGGAAAACAAATCCCAACTTTTCACGTCTAAAACTTGCAACTTCTGAATTGCTTAAAGAATTTACATTCTTTCCTCCAATAAAAACTGATCCTTCAGTTGCCTTATCCAATGTTGCTATTATATTTAAAAGAGTAGTTTTACCACTTCCTGATTCTCCCATAACTGCAATAAATTCTCCTTTTTCAACAGAAAAATTCACATCTCTAAGGGCTTCAGTCTTTACACGTCCCATTCCTCCATAAATCTTTTTTAAATTTTTAACATCTAATATATTCATAATTACCTCCAAAAAATATTATTTTCGTTTACAATAATATTTTAGCAAAAATTTTTAGGCCAAACATTTATCTAATATTACAAAAACAAAAATAACCTTACAATTTTGTAAGGTTATTGAAATGTTAGGGATAAAAATCCTTTATTTAATCTATCTACGACATTACTTTTGCTAAAGCAAAAGTATGAGATCTTTCGACTTCGTTACACTTCGCTCAAGATGACGTATAATGGAAATATCTTCGTTTGATAGCTTAACGTAAATGGTAAATAAACTTCAAAAATTTTTAAAAATTGCATAGAAAATAAAATAATTCACGTCATAGCACTTTGCACTGAAAATCCCCCAACACGTCATCTCGACCGAAATGAAGCGAAGCTGAGTGCAGTGGAGAGATCTCATAAAGCCCTTTAAATAATGAAATTTCCATTAGTCTTACATTATTTTTCAACTAATTTAAAACTCTCGTCAATTAAGCTCTTGATCAAATCCAAATCCATATCCGAATCCAATAATATTGTAATCCAGTATTTTTTATTCATATGATATGCAGGGAAAAAATGCTTTTTATCAATTAGACTTTCTATAAGTTCCGGATTAAGTTTTACATTCAAAACATCAATCTTTCCACTTTTATCAAGTCCCAAAGTCTTGTATGGAATGGACATAAAAATTCCATACCATTTTTTACTATTTGAAGTCTTTATCGTCGCATGATTATTATCTTCCCAAGGCTCTTCAGGAATTGTTCCGTATTTTTCCTTTACATAGTCAAGTAATAATTTTCTATAATCCAAAGATACAAAACAGCTTTTTACAATATCTTCAATAAGTTCATTAACTTTTTTTCTAATTTCTGAAACGAATTTACCTTTGCTGTCTGAAACATTAAACAAAATATATTCCTCATTAAAAGGCAATTCAATAACATTTACCTCAAAGAACTCTTTTCCTATTTTAACAATCGCATTAAAATTTTCTACATCAATACCTGATTGCAAAATATAATAATCCTCAATCTTTGAAAAACCATATTTAATTGCAAGTTTAGAATTAAAAATATTTTTATCAAATATCTCATTATAAAACATAAAATTCTCCTTATTAGTAATCTAATTTCAAAATTTATTTAAAAATTGTATAGAAAACAAAAAATTCACGTCAAAGTTCTTTGCAAATAAATTCTCCCAACACGTCATTTCGACTGTAGCGTAAGCGTAATGAATTTAGCTCTAACTTTGTTTAAAAGTTATATAGAAAATAAAACAACTTACGTCATAATGCTTTGAATATAAAATAATCCAAATACGTCATCTCGACTGTAGCGTTAGCGGAACGGAGAGATCTCAACTATTGCTTGTTTACAAGCAATAGTATTTCTGAAAGAAATAAAAATTAAAATTTCTAAATGTATCTACGATACATTTACTTTTGCTAAAGCAAAAGTATGAGATTTCTCCACTCCGTTACACTCCGGTCGAAATGACGTATAGGGGTTAATCGTTGTTTAAGAGCTAGACGTTAAAAGTAAAAAAAATTCAAAACTCCTTTAAAAGTTGCATAGAAAACAAAACAATTCACGTCATAGCCCTTTGAAAAGTAGAGCTCCCGACACGTCATCTTGAGCGTAGTCGAAAGATCTCAACTATTGCTTGTTCACAAGCAATAGTAAGTCCTGCAAAGGACTCGTATAACAATCACCAATCTTCTGATAAATCTCTTAATTCAGGATTTAAAGATTTAATCAAGTCAAATTTTTTCTCTCTATTCCATTTTTTAACTGTTTTTCTCTTGCAATAGCATCTAAAGCATATTCTGTAGTTTCGTAAAATAATAATACATTCAAATTATATTTTTTAGAAAAGCCATCAATTAATTTGTTTTTATGTTCATATAATCTTCTTTCAATATTTCTTGTGACACCAATATACAAAACATTTCTAAAATTATTAGAAATTATATATACATGAAACATAATTTTCTCCTAATCTATATTAAAATAGCTATCACAAAAGTTTAACCACAATTTTTTATAATCACTGTGAGATACAAGTTTTAAGTCTTTTATAGTAAAGATATTTCTTTTCTTTGCTTGAGAAACAAAGTAGTTGGTATCATCGTCAAACTCAATTTCTATGGCATGAACAGTTTTAAAATTATTTAAAAAAGCAATAAATAGCCTTGTATGCCCATCAACACAGATATATCCCTCATCGGATTTTACAACTTGAATTACAATATCCTTCGAATTTTTAATAAAACTTTTAAGGGCATTTAATTTATCTTCATCAATGTAAAATTGAGAAGGTTGAATTTTATCAACTTCTAAAGTTAAAACTCGCTTCTTTTCAAAAGAAATAATTTTTTTATTATTCTCATCAAAAAAATTATTTATATGTGGAGAATAATATCTGAAATATTCAATGAGTTTTTTAAAAAATTCTCTATTTTTTCCTTTCACAAAAGCACTGTCACTAGAAATTATTTCAATTTCATAAGGTTCTTCGTCAATTAAAAAGGCTCCCCTTTGATTTAAAACAATTTGTGAAAATATGGGATTATTATAGTCTGTAACTCTTTTAATTTCCATTTGTTTTTCCTATATATGCAAATCTCTATTTTTTAATATATTTTTTTCACCAAGTAATAAATTTCTTAAAAATTTTTCTAAAAATTCTGTAGTCTCAAAAACACCATTTTTTAAATCATTGTAATTTGCTCTGACCAATGCATTTCTAAAATACCAAGAATGTTCTGAAAATAACTCATTTCCAACCTCAAAGCCAAGAGTTTTAAGATATTTTATAAAGAAAACAGCAGTTGTTCTTGTATTTCCCTCTGCAAAAACATGTATTTGCCATAGTTTTGACACAAAAAGAGCTAAATGCTTTATTATCTCATCCATATTCAAATTTTTGTAATTAAAACTTTTTTCTTGAGATAAATCATACTCTAGAGTTTTAAAAAGTTCGCTAAAACTTCCATAAGTAACACTTTTTTCATTTAAAATCCACTCTTTTTTTGTGATATTATATTCTCTTATTTGTCCTGCATGAGAGTAAATACCTTTAAATAATCTATAGTGAATGGATAAATATTCATTTGGTGTAAAAGAAAAAGCAGGTTCTGTAATAATTCTTGTAATTCGTAAAGCTACTTCATCAGCTTCCTTATTTCTCTCTTTATCTCTGCTAGGTTTTTCTTCATAATAAGCAGTAATCATTTTTTCAGCTTGCTCTAGGGATATTTCTCCCTCAATATTTTGTTTTGCAGTTTCAATTAAATATTTTGAAGGCTTAATTCCGTCAACATCTTGAAGTCCGATACCGATACTCCAAGCATATGCTTTTTCTTTTTTTTCAGGTTCTGTATGTTTAATATATTCTTCAAAAAAATCTTTTTCCATAATTTTTTCCTAATCTATATTAAAATAGACTTTTACGCTTGTTCCTTCGCCTAATTTTGACTCCAATTTAACTTTTTGTCCGAGTTTATCCAAAATTTGTTTAACTAAAAATAGCCCTATTCCTGTTGATTTCTGATTTTGTCTTCCGTTAAATCCTGAATATCCCTTATCAAAAATTTTTGGAAAATCCGAATCCTTAATTCCAATTCCATTGTCTTTTATTTCAAGATAGTTTTCTTTTTCGTTAAAAGATATTGAAACAATCCCATTCTTAGTATATTTTATTGCATTTGATAAAAGTTGTTCAATTACTACCATACACCATTTGCTGTCTGTAATTACTTTTACATTAAGCTTTTCATATTCAAGTTTTATATTGTTTGAAATAAAGAGAATGGCGTATTTTTTGATTAAAGGTCTAATAATATCGTCTAAATTCACAAGTGAAATGTCCATATCCGTATTGTGATTGGCCATTTTAAGATAACTTAAAGCCATATTTGTATAGTCTTCAATATAAATCAACTCTTTTTTTATATTTTTTACATTTTCATTTTCAATATCGCCATCACAGATTAATTTACCTGCAGTTATTGGAGTTTTAATCTGATGAATCCAAATTAAAAAATACTCTTGTAATTCTTTTTCCTTTGCTAGGAAGTCATTTCTTAAATTCAAATTAGTTTCTTGCAATTCCTGTATCTGAGTTTTTAAATTTTCCTCTTTTTTATTTAAAAATGCCATAAATACAAGATATACCGTATAGAAAAAAACTATTATTTCAAAAGTTAAGAAGTAACTTTCAAAGCTTAAATTCATAAGTAAAAAAACAACCCAGAATACTGATAATATAAAAATTGTTGTTACCGTTACAGGTAAAATTTTTGAAATATAATTTTTAAATTTATCCATTTTTACTCCGTTTTAGAATTTAGATAATATCCACTTCCCTTTTTGGTTTGGATAAAATCATTTAGTTTAATATCTGCAAATTTTTTTCTAAGTCTTGTTATATTGACTGCCAAAGTATTATCGTCAATATAATCATCTCCATGCCAACATTTTTCCATAATTGACTCCCTTGAAGCAACTCCGCCTTTGGCTTTAAAAAGAGTTTCTAAAATCATTGTTTCAGTGTTTGTAAGGGAAATTTCGTTGTCATTATATTTAATGATATTTTTATCCATATATAGAAACACATTTGCAAAACTTAAAAATTCAAAGTCCTTTGTAAAATCATAGCTTCTTCTCAAGATTGCTTTGATTTTTGCCAAAGTTACATTCAAATCTATCGGCTTAGTTATATAGTCGTCAGCTCCGAATTGAATACCCATTACAATATCGATATTTTCACTCTTTGAAGAAATGAAAATAATCGGAACATTTGAATGTTTACGTATTTCCTCACACCAAAAATAACCATTATTATATGGCAACATAATATCCATTAAAACCAAATGTGGTTGGTATTCGACAAATTCTTCGACTATTTGATTGAAATTTGAAATCCCCTTTACTTCATAATTCCAAAGTAAAAGTTCCTTTTTCAACATTTCAAATATATTTTCATCATCTTCGACAATTAAAATTTTCAAAAATATCACTCCTTTGAGTATTTTTTAAATTATTAATATTAATAGAAAAATTTATTAGCTCTTAAAAGGTTAATTGTATTAACTATTTTTTGAATATTGCTTTTTGAAGAATTCAATTCAAAATAAAATGAAAAAGCAATATTTTCCTCTGAAGAGTTTTTAATTTTGTTTTTTATTGTTTCCTTTTCATCAAAAAATTCATTTTTAAAATCCAATAAAAAATTTTCTACTCCATAGACATCATATTTTAAATTAAGAGATTCAAGACTACTAAAATTATATGACAAAGCTTGTTCCTTTTTTAATTTTGAAGTTATGGCTATATTAAAAAATCCAATTTCAATATCACATAATCCATTCAAAGTTAGGACTTTTATCGGATAAGCTTCCCGAATCCAATTTCCATTTTCTATATGATAATGGTCATTATACCAACCAGAGTCGATAGGTAAACTTTGATTTTTTAGTGATGAAGTTAATACTTCTGCAATTTTTTCTATATTTGAATAAAAATTCTGTAAATCATTTAAAAATTCCATAAAACTCTCCACTTAAAAATTTAAAAAATAGTTTATCTTCTTATTATTAACTAGATAAATTGATTCTAAAATAATTCTTTTAAATAAGTATAGCATAATTATTATTTTAGTTAAAGTAAAATGTAGTCATCTAAAAGCAAATATGGTAGAATTATTATAATAAAATTAAATTAGAAATAGGAGTAAAAAATGAAAAATAAATTTGGAATATATTTAATGATAGGAATAATTTTTATATTGTTTTTGTGCTCAGGCTTTTATATAGCCTATACTGTCTTATCTTATAATGATTTATACATTGGTACATATATATTTTTTTCTTTATCAATTTTAGGTTATTTCATTTTAGCATATATTATTCTTACTAGAATTCTTTTTAAATTAAAATTTCACAACGAAATTATTTGTTATTTTGAGGGCGATAAGTTATACACTTCAAATCATTTATTTCCTATTGATACAGATAATATTGAAGGTGTAAAAATTATATCTACTTCTAAATATAGAAGCAATCGTGCTTATAAGGTAGCTATCAAATTAAAAGGTAGATTTTTTAGATATACTTTTGGAATCGGACATATTTCAGAGGATAAAGAGCAAAAAAAATATGACTATTTTTTAAAGGAATTAAAAAAACGTCATATTGATTATGAAATTAAATAAATATTACAATACAAATTTATAGATGCATTTATGAGTTTCGTTGTCGTTTATTCTCATATCATTATCTTCGGGCAATTCAAAGATGCCTAAAAACTCTCCATTTAGGTATTCACATATCTTATTTGAAGCGTGGTTATCGGGATTTGTAGTGATATACAAATATTCCATATCATGCTTTTTTGCTAGTTCAAAAAGGAGCTTACAGGCTTTTGCTGAATAGTGATGACCTCTGTATTCTTCGTAAATTGTATATCCTATATTTCCACCATAATGTAGACCTTCGCTATGCCCAATTCTCAAATCACATTTTCCTAATTTTTGTCCTTTTAAGTCGCATATATAAAAACTATAGGCAGGAACCCGATTAATAGCTAAATTTCCAGGATAAAATTTATCTAAAACTAATTGTATTTCATCATTTTGTAAAAAAGAAGTATCTAAAAATTCCATTAATCCACCTCCAAATTGATTTATTACATTTTACCAAATTTTAAAGAAAAACTCTACTTGTTAAGATAAGTATTTACTTTTAACGTCTGGCTATTAATCGAAGATTTTTCTTTATACGTCATTTCGACCGAAACGTAGCAGAGCGGAGTGCAGTGAATCTAGCCCTAACTTTGTTTACTTGTAAACAAAAGTAGGTCTGACGGAGTAATTGTATCGTTAGATACAATTGCTCTGGAAATCTCACACTTATGCTTGTATATAAGCATAAGTGAATGTATCGTAGATATATTAAATAATTAAATCTTCAATACTAATTCCCCCATAAAAAAACAAAACCATGTCGGTTTTGTTTTTCAAAATTTATTATAGACTTTGTGCAGCGGTAATTACTGCAAGTTTGTAAACATCTTCTTCATTACAACCTCTTGAAAGGTCTGAAATAGGTTTGTTAAGTCCTTGTAGGATTGGTCCTATTGCTTCAAAACCTCCAAGTCTTTGTGCAATTTTGTATCCTATATTTCCTGATTGTAAATCCGGGAAGATAAATACATTTGCATGTCCTGCAACTTTTGAGCCTCTTGCCTTTTGTTTCCCTACTGACGGAACTATTGCTGCGTCAAATTGTAATTCTCCGTCTAATGACAAATCGGGTGCCAATTCTTTAGCCATTTGTGTAGCATCTGCAACTTTTTGTGAAAGTTCGTGTTTTGCAGAGCCTTTTGTTGAGAAGCTAAGCATTGCCACTTTTGGATCTATTCCGAATAATTCAGCAGTTTTTGCAGTTTCAACGGCAATTTCAGCTAATTCTTTTGCTTCTAAAGTGATATTGATAGCAATGTCTGCAAATACATATCTTTCGCCATTTTTTCCAAGCATTACCATTGCTCCGCTTGTTCTTGAAACATTTGGTTTAGTCTTTACAATTTGTAGAGCAGGTCTTACCGTATCTCCTGTTGAGTGAACAGCACCACTAACCATTCCGTCAGCTTTTCCAACTTGTACCATCATTGTTCCATAGTAATTTACATCTTTTAAAAATGTTTCAGCTTCTTCTTTTGTGTTTTTGCCTTTTCTACGTTCAACAAATTTTTCAACTAATTCATCAAAGTCTTCTGCTTTTAAAGGATCAATGATTTCAATATCATCGACACAAACATTTAATTCTTTTGCAGTTTTTTTGATTTCTTCAACATTTCCTAAAATTATTGGAGTTACTAAACCGTCTTTTTTTAATCTAACACAAGCTCCTAAAACTCTCCTATCTTCTCCTTCAGGAAATACAATTCTCTTATTCGTTCCTTTAATTTTTCCTGTTAATTCTTCAAAAATATTCATAATTACCCCCTACATTATTAATTCCACTTTTTTATCATTTACTATAAATTCAACATCATCAACTCCGGACATATATTCTCCGTCAAAGTTAATCTCGACATTCTTTGAAATAACTTTGATTTTCTTTGCTTTGAAGCAAGAAGTTATATCCTCATTTACATGAGTTGCATTTATAATTGTCTTTATTTTTTTTATTATATCAAATTTTGATTTGTATTTAATAGCACATATGTCTAGAAGTCCATCTTGCATATCGGCATATGGCAATATATTAATTTTTCCACCATATTTACTTCCAATACCTATGGCTATTAGAAAATAGTCATCTTCATATTCAACATCGTCAATAATTAATTTATATCTCTTTCTCTTGTGATGAAATAGAGCTAAAGCTATTGCTATTTTATAAGCAAAGCCACTTTTAATGATTTTTTTTACTTTTAAGGCATATTCATTAACTTCTGCATCAAAACCTACAGATGCGATGTTGAAAAATGACTTATCTAAAAATGAGCCATAATCAACAAGTATTGTACTTCCCCTTATAATTCTCTCCATACAAATTATAAAATTACAGGACTCATTTAAACTGTTCATATAATCATTTCCTGTGCCCGCAGGAATTACACCAAGTTTTAAATTATTTTTTATAGCCACATCGCCAACTTCGTTGATAGTTCCATCTCCACCAACTGCAATTAATTCATTAAAACCGTCTTTAACTGCATTTTCAGCAATAAAAACGGATTCACCTTCTTTGGTTGAGCATTTAATATCATAATCAAAATCTAAGTTTTTATCCTTAAGATAATTTTCTATAGCATCTTTAAAATCAAATTTTTTAAAACCTGATGCGTTAGGATTTAAAATAAACATTAATTTTCTCATTATTTTTCCAATGCCATCCTTAATGCTTCAAACTCTTCTTTTGATAATTCTTGATTTACAGAACCTGATTTTACTTCTTTCGCATAAGTTATACAGCTTTCTCTACCATAGATAGTTGTTAATAACAGACCGTTATTAAAGCCGTCTAATAAGGCTATTGAGTAAGACAGTTTGTTTTTTAAATCGTGGAAAGCATCATATTTTACGAAGCCGATTTTTTGTATCGGGAAAGCAAAACTTTTTTTTGCCTTTTCTACTTCGTATGCAAGTTCATTTACTTTTTTATCCATTTCAAAGATGTCTTGTGAGTGAGCTTGAATTAAATCTCCCATATTCAATTCTCCTCTACCTCTCAAAAGCATATCATATTTTTTCTTTTGAAGACTTAGTTTTTTACTTATTTGATTGAATTGATATAAAATAAATAACAAGACAAATAACACTAATAACAAGAGTATTCCTGAATGTGAATTTAAAAATTCTAATATTGCATTCACTATTTTTTATTCCTTTCTATTATATTTATCAAAGCATTTACACAGTTTTCAACATCATCAATAGTATTAAAATAACCGAAACTGAATCTAATTGCTCCAAGTTCATCCGTACCTAAAGACTTGTGTGCCAGTGGAGCACAATGAAAACCCGGTCTTGTATAAATGTCAAATTCGTCACTTAAGATATAGGAAACTTCAGAGCTGTCCATATCTTTCACATTTAAGCTCACAACGGCGCTCTGTCTATCATCTAAAGTTCCATATAAAATAATATCTTCATTATCTTTTAGTAAATCTATAAAATGATTTTTTAATTGCATTTCATGATTTCTTATATTTTCAAGACCTACTTCATTTATAAAGTCAATTCCTTTACTCAAAGCTACAATTCCAATACCATTTGGAGTTCCGCTTTCTAAACTGTCAGGATATAATTCTGGTTGATCTATGCTATGAGAATAACTTCCTGTACCCCCTTGTTTTAATGGCTTAACAGTAATTCCTTCCTTTATATATAGAGCACCTGTTCCCATTGTACCAAAAAGAGCTTTATGTCCCGGGAAAGCGAGTAAATCTATATTCATATCTTGAACGTCAATATCCAAAACTCCAATAGATTGTGCAGCATCTACAAGAAAAAGTATATTATTTTCTTTGCAGAATGTTCCGATACTCTTTATATCTACAATAGTTCCAAAAACATTGGATACATGAGTAGTTACAATCATTTTAGTATTTGGAGCTACTGCTTCGCATACCTTTTGAGGATTTACATAACCTTGTTTATCCGCATAGACAATACTTAAATCAATAATGCCATCTTTTTTCATTTGATTAAGAGGTCTTAAAACTGAATTATGCTCCATTGACGTCGTAATTACGTGATCACCCTTTTTTAAGACTCCTTTTATGGCTAAGTTTAAACTGTCCGTGCCGTTAAAAGTAAAAATTACATTAAGAGGTTCTGTCCCATTGATTAATTTACAAATTTTTTCTCTTGTTTCGTAAATTTCCGAATCCATCTTCATTGCAAGTTTATGACCGCTACGTCCCGGATTTCCTGCATAGCCTAAAGAACATTCCATAATTTTATCGGTTACTGTTTTAGGTTTAGGGAAAGTTGTCGCTCCATTATCTACATAAATCATAATATTACTCCAAATTATAAATATTCATCAAACTATCGATTATTCTTTGTAAATCTGCCTCATTGAGATAGCTTATCTCTATTTGTCCACCTTTTTTCTTTTCGTGAATTTTAACTTTTGCATCTAAAACTTCAGTTAACCTTTCACAAATATCCTTTATAAAAATATCTTCATTCTTATTTTTACTTTGCTTAGCCTTTTTCTCAACATCTCTAATATTAACCTCTTTAACAAGCAATTTATCAAGATATTTTTTTCTCTCTTCTTCAGTTTCTAAGGAGAGTAATGTTCTTCCCTGACTTGGACTTAACTCTCCGCGAATCAAATAGTCCTTTATATAATCAGACAGATTCAAAAGTCTTAGGTTATTTGCAATATAGGATCTACTCTTCCCTACTATATCGGAAAGTTCTTGTTGTGTAAGTTTATACTCTTCCATCAGAGTTTTCAAAGAGATTGCTTCCTCTATCGGATTCAGATCTTCTCTTTGAATATTCTCGACCAATGCAAGTTCTCTAGCTTTTCTATCAGAAACATTTTTTACAATGATAGGTACTTTTTCTAATCCTGCCAATTTTGAAGCTCTAAATCTACGCTCTCCGGCGATTATTTCATATTTATCCCCTACTTTTCTAACTACTATCGGTTGGATAACTCCATCAGCTTTTATTGAATTTGCCAATTCTTCCAAACTATCATCATTAAAATTTTTTCTCGGTTGATCTTCTCTAGCTTTTAACTTATCCAAGTCAACAGTTAATAAATTTTCATCAGTAATAAAGTCTTCTTCTTTCAAAAGAGAACTAAGACCCCTGCCCAAACCTTTTTTCTTCATTATTTTCTCCTATTCTTAATTAATTCTTTAGCTAAAGATAAATAAGCAATAGCCCCTTTAGAATTCTTATCATAATATATTATACTCTCTCCAAAACTGGGTGCCTCGGCAAGTCGAATATTTCTTGGGATAACTGTATTAAAAAGTTTATCTTTAAAATAATTTTCCGCTTCGTTCCTTACATCATAAGATAAATTATTTCTGGAATCATACATTGTAAGGAGTACTCCTTCAACTTCAAGCTCAGGATTTAATCCCTTCCTTATTATATTAACGGTATTCATAAGTTGACTTACACCTTCTAGTGCATAATATTCACATTGAATTGGAATTAATACACTTTGAGAGGCAACCAGAGCATTAATACTCAAAATACTTAATGAAGGTGGACAATCAACAAGAATGAAATCATAATTTTGTGGAATCTTATCTATTTCACTCTTTAACAAATACTCTCTCTTATCTATACTTAAAAGTTCAATTTCCAGACCACAAAGATCGGAATTTGCAGGAATTATATCTACATTCTTAGATTTTGTCTTTTGAATTGTATCATTTATATTTTTTTCATGGGTCAAAACTTCATAAATACTTAGTTCTGTATCTTCAACACCTAATCCGGAAGTTGAATTTCCTTGAGGATCCATATCTATAACTAATACTTTCTTTTTATTAAAACCCAAAGCAGCTGCCAAATTTACAACAGTGGTTGTTTTTCCCACACCGCCTTTTTGATTAAATACGGAAATCATCCTCATTTCTCTTTTCTTTTTAAAAGCATCAAAAATTTTCATAATATTTCCCTTACTATTTCTTTGTTATGTTCTATGTATAATTAAACCATAAACTATTTAAAATAAATATAAATGGTAATTATAATGAGATTATAACAGTCTTATCATAAGGAATAAAACTGTTATAATTATTATATCACAAAATTATCTATTATTTTTAAAATTATAAAAATATTTTTAAAATGTTTCACGTGAAACACTTGAGCAGATAAATTTATTGTTTCACGTGAAACATTAAAAAGAATTAAATTTGTTTGTAACCATTTTGTAACTTTTTGTAATTTTTTTGTAACTTTTTGTTGACTTTTTTCAATACTTGTTGTAAAATGTGTCTATGAGTTAGGAGGTAATTATGAAAATTAAAAAAGTTTTAACAACTTCTATGTTATGTGCGTTGGTTTGTGCTACATTACCGGTAGCAACTTCTTATGCAAATGAAACAGAAAAAGTTGAAGTTCAAAGAACAAGTGTTGAGGAAGTAAATAATTCCTTAGTTAGTGATTCAAATAAGTTATTGGCAACTCCTTCCGTTTTAGAATTACAAAAATTGTCAAAAGAAAATGATATATATTCTTTAGTTACTGAAGAAGATACTAAAATGCCGGAATTAGAAGAAAATTCTTATTATGTAAAAAAATCCCTTGAATTAAAACCGGTTTTGAATGGAAATGGAGATGAAACTATTAAAGTTCAAAAAGGTTCAATTGTTAAGATGGAAATGAGCGGAGATAAGATGGCAACTGTTTCTGTAGATGGAAAAGTTGCAACTATTGACGTTTCAATGCTATCAAAAGATGTAGTTGAACCTGAAAAATCTGAAACAGAAATTAAAGCGGAAGAAGAAAAGAAAGCCGAAGCTAAGAAGAAAGCGGAAGAAGAAAAGAAGGCTGAGGAAGAAAAGAAAGCAGCAGAAAAGAAGGCTGAGGAAGAAAAGAAAGCGGAAGAAGAAAAGAAAGCCGAAGAAGAAAAAGCTGAAGCCAAGAAGAAAGCTTCTGCTAAAAAAGTAACTCTTTATGCCACAGAAAATTTGAATGTAAGATCAGAACAATCTGCTACTTCATCTAAACTTGGTATTTTATCAAAAGGTGAAAAAGTAAACGGAATAGATAGAGGAGAATGGGTAGAATTTGAATTTAACGGAAAGACAGCTTACGTTATAAAAGCATACCTTTCTGAAACAAAACCTGAAGTTGAAAAACCTAAAAAAGAAGAAAAATCTAATAAGAAAAACAACTCATCAAATACTACAACTCCATCTAAAAAAGAAAATGAAACTTATAATGCAGATATAGACACAGTTGTAGATTTAGCTTTAGCACAAGTTGGTAAACCTTATGTTTGGGCAACAGCTAATCCAAATATCGGTTTTGACTGTTCAGGTTTAACATACTATGTATACAAACAAGTTGGAATCAACTTAAGTAGAACATCATATACTCAAATTAATTACGGTACTAGAGTTTCAGCATCAGAGTTAAGAAAAGGTGATTTAGTATTCTTTAACAATGGTGGAGGCAGAATTAGCCACGTTGGTATCTATATTGGAAACAACAAGTTTGTTCACGCTTCAACTCCTGGAACAGGCGTTATCGTAAGTAAACTTTTCGGAAGTTATTTCGGAAAAACTTTCGTTGGAGCAACAAGACTTATAAAATAGTTTATATGAATTTAAAGACGGTTTAAACACCGTCTTTTTTTATTGTGAAACAACAATGTTCCCGGGAACCTACCCGATGCGAAGCATCGTGGAAGGGTGGAGTTCTTATTGGTTTTAATAAATTTTTATGTAATCTTTGAAACTTATTTACTATTAACGTCATAACTTAAACAGTAAATA
The DNA here is from genome assembly GCF_035282565.1 of Parvimonas sp. D9. Taxonomy (NCBI): domain Bacteria; kingdom Bacillati; phylum Bacillota; class Tissierellia; order Tissierellales; family Peptoniphilaceae; genus Parvimonas; species Parvimonas sp. D9. Next base: position 70,928 of record NZ_JAYKBM010000007.1, read on the forward strand.
AAACTTCATATATTATTAAAACTTATATGTAAAACCAAACGTTTCACGTCATAGCACGATATGGAGAAATACCCCAAATACGTCATCTCGACCGAAGTGAGTGAAGTGAATCTAGCCCTAACTTTGTTTACAAGTAAACAAAGTAGGCCTTACGAGATAATTACACTCATTAATAAAGTAGGTTTTAATAAATTAAGTATATAAGTTACACAAAGAAATAAAGGTATATTTAAAAATAAAAAATAATTATTCTACACGAGAACACTTTATAGCGTTAGAAATGTACTTGTATTTTTTTTTTTTTTGACTTTCATCATAAATTATAGACATTAAATATTAATTATGATATAATATCATAAAGAGACTTCTTATTGGAATTTTGGGCTTTTTTTCAATAAGAGTTAAGGGTCTTTTTTATGATTTACATTGAAAATATTAAGCTGTGTTTATTTACAATGTAAATTTAAAACGATTTTTATTTAAGTAAAATTTAAGGAAATCTTACTTAAAATTTTAGTATTTATTATGGAAGGAGCAATGGAAAATGAAGAAAAGGGAAATTATTAAGAAGATTGTATCTATGTTAATGATCTTCGCCCTAGTTGTGCCGATTGCGTCACAAGCTTATGCAGCACATCCGACTAGAGGAGTAGAAGTAAATGCTGATCACTCTAAATTGGATCAAGCTGTACAAGAAGCTAAAGCTTCAGGAGTTGATGTTCCACAAGAACAGACTCAAGATAAAGGAACTGCAAGTTCCAATTCAGAAGCAGATGCGAAATTGGCAGAAGTAAAGGCTGATTATGAAAATCAGATACAAAAAATTAAAGCAGCAAAATTAAAAATGGATGATTATATTGCTAAGAAAAAGGAATATGACAAATTAAAGAAAAAATATGACGAAGAATTAGCAAAATACAAAATCGCAAAGGAAAAATATGATAAAGAGTTAGAAGAATATAACAAGGCTGTGGAGGAATGGAAAAAGCATAAAGATGAAGATGGATACTTGCCAGAACAACATGCACAAACTTTGATTTTTAAGTCAGAGCCAAATGCAAAGTTAGAGTTTGTAGGAGATAAACCATTTTCAAAAGAAGAATGGAATAATTATTTTACAAATGTTATAAAACCAAAAATTGATAAACATCCTGCTAACGGCTATAATGATTTTATTTCAACCGAACCACACGTAAATCCACCAGAAAAGGAAAGAACAGTTTTACGTAAGGGGATACCACTTACTGTTAGATATACAAATTTACAAAATTCTTATTTCAAAGGTAAGAAAATATCCAAAGTGGAATATACGTATACACTAAAGGAAACAGGTATTCCAGGATTAAATGATATGCTTGCTGCAATACACAGAGATCCAACAGTTACAATATATTATTTTAGTTTTTATAAAAATGCAAGCATTAATATGACTGCTAAGTTTTTCGATGAAAATGGTGAAGAGATGGATATGACGGGGGCTTTAGTTAGTTTTGCATCATTAAATCGTGGGACAGGAAAACCTTCAGAGGCTCCTATAGTAGCAAATAAACCTACTACAGAGAAAGTTTTGTCTTTTAATGGAAAGTTTTTGCCTATTAACGGTTCATCAATAACTGTGCAAGGTGAATCTGCATATTCACTTAATGACAATGAAAGCAAATCTAAAGGCTCAAAATTTGATGCTGCAGAATGGGATACAGAAAAATCACCATACAAATGGTATGGAGCTATTGTTGGAGAAGTTACAAAGTCTCGAATAAATTTAACTTTTGGAGCAGAGGGAAGGGCGATTCCATGGTTTGCATTTAATTCAGATGTTAAAGCAAATGGTGTGCCAATTAAACCTGTTGAACCAACACCTCCAACAGCACCGGAAGAACCACAAAAGCCTGAAACAAATGTTAGTTACCATTATGATGTATTTTATGTAAAATCACAAGTAGAGAAAAAGGTAACTAATGCAAATAACCAAGATATAAATGATAAAGTGGTAGATACAGGATCAGTAGTAAACTTTGAACTAAAAACATCAGATTTTCCAAAATATCATGAAGATATAAAATCACTGGTATTCACTGATACATTACCAGAAGGTTATCAACTTGATTTGGAAGGAACAAAAGCAAACAGTCCTGATTATGATGTAGAATATAATGAAGGCACAAGACTTCTTAAATTTACAGCTAAAGCAAGTTTATTAAATGAAATAAATAGAGATCTTACAAAGGATGCTAAAGTTCCTTCACCAAAGATTACCGGAAAGGTAACAAAAGAAGGTACAAAATACGAAAACAAATTTAAAATTAGTATTAATAACAACTATGATGTAGAATCAGATCCGGTTAGAGTATTTACTCCTAAGAAACCGGTAAAAGATGTATTTGATAGTCAAGATACACAAGTAAGTATAGATAAACAAATAGTTAAAGCTGGACAAGAATTACTTTACAAGGTAACTTACAAGAATACAACAGGAAAAGAACAAAAAGTTGTAATTAAGGATAAGATTCCTGAATATACAACATATGTAGAAAATTCTGCAGATAATGGTGGAGTTTACGATAACGGAGTAATTACTTGGACAAAAGAGAAAGTAGCAGCAGATGAAATATTTGAAGTTACATTTAAAGTAAAAGTAAAAGATGATGTAAACGGAGAAACTATTAAGAATAAGGCAAATGTATTAGAAGGAAACAATGAATACGAAACAAATGAAACAACAAATCCAACTTCTACAAAGCCAAAGAAAGATGTATTTGATAGTCAAGATGATATAGTTCCAAACCAGTTATTTAGAGATGACAGGATAAGTATTGACGGAAACGAAGTAAAAGCTGGACAAGAACTACTTTACAAAGTAACTTACAAAAATACAACAGGAAAAGAACAAAAAGTTGTAATTAAGGATAAGATTCCTGAATATACAACATATGTAGAAGGTTCTGCAGATAATGATGGAGTTTACGATAACGGGGTAATTACTTGGACAAAAGAAAAAGTAGCAGCAGATGAAACATTTGAAGTTACATTCAAAGTAAAAGTAAAAGATGATGTAAACGGAGGAACTATTAAGAATAAGGCAAATGTATTAGAAGGAAATAATAAGTTTGAAACAAATGAAACAACAAATCCAACTTCTACAAAGCCAAAGAAAGATGTATTTGACAGTTCAGCACCACAAGTAAGTATAGATAAACAAACAGTTAAGGCTGGACAAGAATTACTTTACAAGGTAACTTACAAGAATACAACAGGAAAAGAACAAAAAGTTGTAATTAAGGATAAGATTCCTGAATATACAACATATGTAGAAAATTCTGCAGATAATGATGGAGTTTACGATAACGGAGTAATTACTTGGACAAAAGAAAAAGTAGCAGCAGATGAAACATTTGAAGTTACATTCAAAGTAAAAGTAAAAGATGATGTAAACGGAGAAACTATTAAGAATAAGGCAAATGTATTAGAAGGAAATAATAAGTTTGAAACAAATGAAACAACAAATCCAACTTCTACAAAGCCAAAGAAAGATGTATTTGACAGTTCAGCACCACAAGTAAGTATAGATAAACAAACAGTTAAGGCTGGACAAGAATTACTTTACAAGGTAACTTACAAGAATACAACAGGAAAAGAACAAAAAGTTGTAATTAAGGATAAGATTCCTGAATATACAACATATGTAGAAAATTCTGCAGATAATGGTGGAGTTTACGATAACGGAGTAATTACTTGGACAAAAGAAAAAGTAGCAGCAGATGAAACATTTGAAGTTACATTTAAAGTAAAAGTAAAAGATGATGTAAGTGGCGAAGTAATAAAGAATAAGGCAAATGTATTAGAAGGAAACAATGAATACGAAACAAATGAAACAACAAATCCAACTTCTACAAAGCCAAAGAAAGATGTATTTGACAGTTCAGCACCACAAGTAAGTATAGATAAACAAACAGTTAAGGCTGGACAAGAATTACTTTACAAGGTAACTTACAAGAATACAACAGGAAAAGAACAAAAAGTTGTAATTAAGGATAAGATTCCTGAATATACAACATATGTAGAAGGTTCTGCAGATAATGGTGGAGTTTACGATAACGGAGTAATTACTTGGACAAAAGAGAAAGTAGCAGCAGATGAAATATTTGAAGTTACATTTAAAGTAAAAGTAAAAGATGATGTAAACGGAGAAACTATTAAGAATAAGGCAAATGTATTAGAAGGAAACAATGAATACGAAACAAATGAAACAACAAATCCAACTTCTACAAAGCCAAAGAAAGATGTATTTGACAGTTCAGCACCACAAGTAAGTATAGATAAACAAACAGTTAAGGCTGGACAAGAATTACTTTACAAGGTAACTTACAAGAATACAACAGGAAAAGAACAAAAAGTTGTAATTAAGGATAAGATTCCTGAATATACAACATATGTAGAAAATTCTGC